>JAOUBX010000003.1 GCA_029860075.1 Deltaproteobacteria bacterium
GCCGACTGCTGCCACAGGATGAGGCCCGAAAGAACGTCGTCCATGCCTTGCAGCCACGCGCCTGCGCCTGATTCCTCCAGACGCGCCTTCAGTTCCAGATATTCGCTGACCGCTTCATTATGATATCGGGCACATTCTAAAAGCGCCGACTGCTCGCTAATGGCCTTTTCTCTTTTCAGTATCATGGCCAGATTAAAATTACAGGGCCTTTTTACCTCTTTGTGATAAGAGAAGATGTCGTTACCGAGATAGATAATCTCACCCGCTTTTTTTAGAAAGGCATCGAGCAAGAGGCTGTGGACTTTGTCAAAAGGCATTTCGGCTGAAGCCAGTTCTCCCAGGTAGAGAGTGGGTAGAACACCTGAAGAGAAGGGCCGGATATGAAAGTAGCTGTCAACATCGGTTTTCGACGGATCACCGCAAATGGCCGGCTCTTTTTCGATGCCTTCAAAGAGCCACATTTTCATGGCATGGCAGAATCTTTTGCAGAGCTCGGGCCTTGCAAATTGCGGCAGACGGCGCCCCAGTTCCCTTGCTGCCGGAACAAAGCAATCTTCAATGTCACCGAAGGCATGGCTGCCCTCCAGTGATGCTATGTAGCTTCTGAAGAGGGCATGCCGTTTTTTTTCGGACTGCCGCCGCTTGCGGCTGGACTCTAGCCTGTCATCAAGAAGAAACCACCAGGCCATGAAGTCGGACGCGAACTGTGCCGCCTTTCTCCCCGCCCCCGGATAGACAAGCGCTGAAAAGAGCCCCGTGTCGAGCTTTGCCAGGGTCTTCTCCAGCTGTGAAATGTCTTTGGAAAAGTGTTCCTTACACCATTGGCGCGTATTGTCCTGCAATTGACGGGCAAAGGCCGGGTCTGCCCCGGAGCGCCTCTCGCCGGGATAGCTCAGGGCCAGCCATTTTTCATTATTATTATGAGACATATTTATTTCTAATTAATCTTTGAAGTCCCCATCTTTTGGGCGGGGTTAGAGTTAAAAGGCTATGCCATAATAATTTTACTTTTCTTTTGCGGACAAAGAAAAGTAAGAAAAGAAAGGCCGCCCTAAGCCCGGTTAAAACCGGATAAGTACCTTAACGAAATAACTTCCTGTAAAAAGAAACAGAAAGTTATTTCTAAGTTACTAAACTTGGTCCCGCCAAGGCGGGACTTCCCTCCTTCCACCGTTGCCTTCGGCGGGCACAAAAACTCGCTTCGCTCAAACAGTTTGTGCCCTTCATCCTCAGTCAACGGCTACACTCGGCTGCCTTTTAACGGGAAGGAAAAGCAAGGCCTTTTAGGGCTCAAGCAAGACCATGTCCTCTGGGCATGGATTCTTTACTTTGATACAGAGGAAGATAATTAAAACTTCACCCGTTGCCCTTTTTTCAATTCCTTTGTTGAATAATGCGTGCCTCGCCAGTCGATACCGCCGTTTATCATGCATTTTACGCCCGACCAGAGCATCATAAGCGCCAGAATAAAAAAACCCAGGGGAAGGAAGAGAGCCGTCAGCCTGGCCCTTCCCTTTTCCGGCGACAGAAAGAATAGAAGTATATTCATGCCGAAGGCAACAATGGCTGCCGTAAGGAGAGGCAGGGAGCCGCTTTCTAACCCCCTTACAAGCGCCAGGGGCGGTATGGCGATTAATGTCCATAAAAGCAAGAGGGTAAGGGCCAGACGCCACCACCGGTATCCCAAACCGGGTCCGAAGAGGTTTTTTTCAAGCCCCTTGAACATTTCCCTTACACTGCCGTACCAGGTGAGTGAGAGGTCTTTTTCGGCAAGGGCGAAGCGGGTTTTCCCCCCTGCCCTGTTGATCATGAGTCCCAGACCGTAATCATCGCAGGGTTCGAGACGCAGCCACTCAAAACCGGGCGTCTTGCGAAAGGTTTCCGACTTGACCAGGTTGAATGCGCCAATGCCCATGGGTGTTTTGCTCCCTTGGCGGTTTACCAGGGCCGAGCGGGTAGAGAGCAGGAAAAGAAGACCGAAGGTTCGCACCGAAAGATCGAGTAAAAAGCTGTTCACATGGACCTTGGGAAAAAGGGCCACATGATCTGCCCCGTAATGATTGGCGTACATCTGTGTCCGCCGCAGCGCTCCCCGGTGAAAGTGGACATCGGCATCGGTAAAGAGGAACCACTCCCCCTTTGCCAGTTGCACGCCCCGGTGGAGGGCATTTACCTTGCCGAGCCAGCCCTCGGGCAAGGCCTTAATATGCAGCGCCTTGATCCGTTCATCCTTTTTTGCCAGTTTATCGATGATCTCTCCCGTTTCGTCTGTTGAGCGGTCGTTTACGGCGATGATTTCCATGTTTGGGTAATCCTGCTGAAGCAGCGATGAAAGAGCGGAACCGATATGGGCGGCTTCGTTGCAGGCGGGAATAATGATGCTCATGAGGGGCAGGCTATGGGGTTCGTCTTTGATATCCTTCATGTCATCCCGCAGCTTAGGCAACTTTTTCAAGGACCAGATAAAGCCGATTATCATGGCAGACCAGAGTCCGCAAAAGAAAATTAACGTTTTCATGAAGCTCCCCAAACGCTTCTCGTTTAGTGGTAGTCTGTTATTGTAAACTATAAAGGGAATTAAACCAATATGGGATTGAGAATTGGGCAGGAATATTTTCCGGTAAGGGCGCTGGAATGACAGTTAATTTGTATTTATCCGGGCGCAAACCCTTGTCATTGCGCACTTGATGCGGAACGGGGTTCTTTTTATTATTAGAATTGCAAGTGGCAATGGAAGTTAATATTGACGCTTAAAAGTGTGACACAATTACTGCGTATCTGCAACCGTCCCGGCGCTGAAGGATTATTTTTTCTTTTTTTCCTTTACCTCGGCAGGCGGCTCTTTTTCCAGGACAAGGGCCGTCTTTTTAGGATTATTCCGGTGTCTTTTACCGGTAGTTCCCCGCCAGATCTTTCCGCGCTTTGATTTTCTGTCGCCTTTTCCCATTATTTATCTCCTTTTAAAATGACTGTTGCAGATTCACTCTTTCCTGTCGAGAAATAAGAGCAGCCCCTTGCCCCTCTCAAGCAGCGAATTATCCGGAAACGATAGGCCGACATGAGATCAAGACTATCTTCATCGTTTCCTGTGGTGTCATTATGGGCATCGAATTTTTCAAAGTCAATGCCCATATTTTTAAATATATTTCCAAGTATAGCGTAAAATTTACAAATTTAAAGAAAGGCCTTTGCATTTTTTAAAGCGATTCATTTCCCTTAAGGGCAAGTCACTTTACCGCATCAGCGGGGACGTTAATAAAAATTTTGAATAATTAAGGGGTATTAGGGGGCTTTATAGAGAGGGCCAGCAAAAGGATGGCGATGATAGATACAAACATTGCAAAGAGATCACCATAGCGGGTGTAAAATGTTTTTTTACGGGAAGGGGAAATCTTTCCGGTAATGAAGGATTCTTCATAGATTTTGGTCTCTTTGACAATCCTTCCAAGGGGATCGACAATGGCTGTTACCCCCGTATTGGCCGATCTAAGCATGTATACGCCGTTTTCTACGGACCGGAAGGTAATGGCGGAAAGATGCTGGTATGGCGCAGATGTCTTCCCGTACCAGCCGTCATTGGTGATATTAACGAGCACGTTAGCGCCCTCTTTTACAAATCGCCTCACAAGATCGGGAAATATCGCTTCGTAGCAGATAAGCGGACCGAAAGATAATTTA
Source organism: Deltaproteobacteria bacterium (assembly GCA_029860075.1). Lineage (NCBI taxonomy): Bacteria > Pseudomonadati > Myxococcota > Myxococcia > Deltaproteobacteria bacterium. Next base: position 3,679 of record JAOUBX010000003.1, read on the forward strand.
ACCTTGTCACTGTTATTGACTTCCACATCGAGGGTCATGACCCCCTTTCCGGGAGTAAAATCCCCTATACCCTGGGTAATTTTTTCGACGAAAAAAAGCAGTTTCTTTAATGGCACATATTCACCGAAGGGAACGAGGTGAATCTTGTCATAGCGGTCAATGACCTCTATTTTCCTCTTTTCCTTATCCGGCGAAATGAGAAAGGCGCTGTTTAAGTAATTTATTTTCTGATCTTCTTTAAAGCTATAAGCGGGACTGCCGAAAATAATCGGGCTGTCGAGTGTTCCCGACATTCTCATTACCCTGTTTCTTAAAATGCCGGGCTGCTGGAAGTAAAAAGGGACAGCCGTTTCAGGCCAAATGATAACATGCAGATCACCCGATTCACGGAGGGCCTTTTGAGAAAGTTCTTCATAAATAGCGATTGTTTTGGCGGTGTACTTTTTATCCCACTTAAGGGCCTGGTCTATGTTGCCCTGTATGAGCCCTGCCTGAAAGGTCTTCTCCGGCGCTTTATAATAATTGACTTTTATGATTCCATAAGAAAATGTGAGGCCAATAAGGAGTAACAGCATGGCCAACTCCCTGAAAGGGAGGGCTTTTTCCCTGATAAATTTGGCAACAATCTGAAAAAAGAGGCTGGAAAAGAGAACAAGGATAAAGGAAATTCCATATACGCCAAGACAATCGGCCAGCTGAATGGCATAAATATTCTTGTATTGCGTGTAAGCAATAAGGCCCCAGGGATGACCCGTAAAAAGATAGGTTCGAAGGTATTCGAGGGCTACCCATAATGAGGGCGCCCCTAATATAAGAGAGAGGCCCCTTTGTGAAATCTTTTTCAGTAAAAGCGTAAAGAAGGCCCAGTAGAGGGCCAGGTAAAGATTAAGAAAGAGAAAAAAGAAGAAACTGGCAAGATAACCCAGACCGCCAAAGTTAACCATTGTATTTATGAGCCAGTAACAAAGCCCTGAATAGGCAGCTACACCTGCTGCAAGGCCTGCCAGGAAAGCCTCTTTCAGAGACCGGCTTAAGGTAACGGCCCCTATGAGCGGCGCTATGGCAAGCCAGCCGAGAGGCTCCAGGTCGAAGAAGGGGGAAGCAAGGACATAAAAAAGCGCTGAAAGAAGAGACAGCGCAAGAACGTTAATATTCATTTACTCTTCCCGCTGGATTTGCAGGTTTGTCTCCTTTTCCGCCGGGGGCTCCATTTTTATCCCCACCTTGGCAACGCGCCGCTCATCAGCCTCAATAATGGTAAAGGTAATATTTTCATAATTTATAACGTCATCTACTGCGGGAATCTTGTTGCTCATATGGACAAGAAAGCCGCCGAGCGTATCATAATCCTCTTTTGGGATGATAACACCAAGCTTATCGGAAAGTTCATCAATATCTATTTTGGCATCGGCTATGTATTCACCTTCTTCAACAACAACAAACTCATCTTCCTCGATATCATACTCATCCTGGATATCACCGACAATTTCTTCAATAAGGTCCTCGATGGTAACAAGACCTGACGTTCCGCCATATTCATCGACGACGACGGCAATATGAATGCGCTGGTTTTTCAGTTCCTTGAAAAGATCGTCAATATTCTTTGTTTCCGGAACGAAAAGCGGTTTTCTCATGACATCCCTGATTTTGTCGGTCTTGCTCTTGCTGATCCAGTATTTAAGCAGATCCTTGGCATAAACAATGCCTACAATCCTGTCTATATTCTCCTCATAGACGGGTATCCTGGAATGGCCTACCTTTACGACCAGTTTTGCCACATCTTCAACGCTTGAGTTGATTTCCAGCGCCTCAACGTCCGTTCTGGGAACCATGACCTCCCTTACGACGATATCTTTCATTTCAAAGATACGGTGAATCATTTCATTTTCATCTTCGTCGAGGAGGCCCGTTTCCTGACCCGTATCGATAATGGTCTCCAGCTCTTCCTGGGTTACCTCCTTCTTCCATTTAAAAGGCAGAAAGTTCCTCCACGAAAAGGAACGATCATTATTATTTTTCCCCAAATTTAACTCCTCTTATCTATCTGAATAGTTGAAAAAAAAGTAACGTAATTAAAAAGCCCAATAAGGCGCCTGTAATGACTTCCGCTTTACTGTGTATTCCCAGGAGCAACCTGCTGTGGCTAACCATGAGGGCAAGGGCAAAGACAAGCAGGGCAATAAAAGGATCCATCGATATAAGCGACACGGCGGTAAAGACAGAAAAGGATATGGCCGAATGGCCGCTCGGCATTCCTCCGTGAAGGGGCGTTCCCTTACCGATATGTGACTTCATAATGACGACGACGATAATAACAATGATAAGGGAAATCATGGTTATATGTTCGGGTGCTCTTTTTATGCTCTCCAGAGCGACTGTGCTGTATGCAAAAACCGGTTTTGACAATATAATATATCCCATAATAAGGGCGCCGAAAGATGCAATCAGCACGGCGCCGGCAGCCACGTCCTTGGCAGCCTTGGCCAGCGGATGAAATTCCTCATGAATAAGATCGATGGTGTATTCGATGGCCGAATTGATAAGTTCCGCAAAGATAACAAAGGTGATGGAGATGGCAAGAAGGATAAAATCAGAGCCCTTTATATCGAGAAAGAGGCTTAAAGTGAGAACGGCTGCGGCAATAATAAAGTGAACCTTCACATGCCTTTCATGCTTTGCGGCATAGAGGATACCTTCAATGGCGCAGTTTAGAGTCTCAAACCAGTTTTCCGGTTTCATAGATTTCTCTTCTCCAGCGCCTTAAGCAGTTCCTTCTCCTTTCCTTCCATTAGCAGCCGTTGGGCTTCATCCTTTTCATGGTCATAGCCGTGAAGATGGAGCATACCGTGGATGAGAAGCGACCTTACCTCCTCCATAACCTGTGCATTTCTTTCCATAGCCTGCTTTTTTGCCCTGTCGAGAGAGATAACCACATCTCCCAGCATATTGCTGTTAATATTACCAAACTCGCCCTCACCCATGGCAAAGGCAATAACGTCGGTGGGCCGGTTTTTTCCGCGGTATTCAGAATTAATGGCGGTCATCTCGGCATCATCGACAAGAAGAATGCTCAACTCGGCGTCAGATGACTGCAAGAGGCGCAGAACAGCTTCCGCCGTTTTCCTGATCTTTTCCCTGCTTACCCCTGTCAGTCTCTTTTTTCCGCTTATCAGTACCGTCATTAACTTTTATACCCTTTTTTCCTTCATCGTCGGGATCGGGATAATCGATCCTGGCGTGGAATATTCCATTAAGTATCCTGTTAAAGCTCTTTGCAATTTCATTCATATCCTTAAGGGTGAGTTCACATTCATCGAGCTGGCCATCGGCGAAAATATCTCCGATAATCTTCTTGACGACTGATTGTATCCTGGCAGGCGTCGGCTCCTGGATAGTCCTTGCCGCCGCTTCCACGGCGTCGGCAAGCATAACGAGACCTGCCTCCTTGGTCTGCGGCTTTGGGCCCGGATAGCGAAAGTCCTTTTCATTAACGGAGTGCACATGAGGATCTTCCTGGTCCTTTGCTTTCTGGTAAAATAAGCGGATAAGCCGTGTTCCATGGTGCTGGGGGATAATATCGGTAATCTCCTTGCCCAGTTTATACTCCTTTGCCAACTCCATGCCGTCCTTGACATGACCTATAATGATGAGGCTGCTCAGACTGGGAGCGAGTTTATCATGAGGATTTCTTCCCCCCTTCTGGTTTTCAAAAAAGTACTGGGGCTTTTTCATCTTTCCAATATCGTGATAAAGGGCGCTCACCTTGGCAAGAAGCGGATTGGCATGAATGGCTTCTGCCGCCGTTTCAACGAGATTACCGATAATCCAGCTGTGGTGATAGGTCCCCGGCGACTGGGTAATGAGATCCTTCAAAAGGGGATGGTCGAGACTTGCCAGTTCGAGGAGTTTAAAATTGGTCGTATAAGAAAAGAGACTTTCAATAATAGGGGTAAGGCCTGTAACGAGAACGCCCGTCATAATTCCCCCCAGAAAGGCGAAAAGTATACCGAAGGAGTACTCCCCGCTATAGGGATTATCTGAAAGTAGTCCGAAGACAATAACCATGGCGGCATTGGCAAGCCCTATATGAAAGCCTGCTTTAATCAGCGTTACCCTGTATTTGCAGAACCTTACCACCTGTGCGCCGACGATACAGCCCACAAGGGAATAGATGCCGAAATAGAGGTTGTTTTTCATCATCATTGCCGTCAAAACACTCACAGCGATGGAAAAAATAATGGCCACTTCTGAATTCAGCACGATACGCACAAGAATAGCGCTGGCAGAGACGGTAAAGAAATACCGGTAGGCCGAAGCGGGTATAGCAGGAAACACATTGGAAAGGGCGTCCGTTATGGGCATGGTAATATCAAAGAAAAGAATGGAAAACATAAGAAGCAGCGCAAGAAAGAGAAGGTCTTTCGTTTCCAGGGTTATTTTCCTGATATTGCTTGTTGCAAAATAATAGAGGGCATAAATAAGGGCGCTGATGAGAAGAAACATTCCGAAAAGGTTATGATACCATTCCCTGCTCTTTTTACCGCCTGAAAGGGCCTTCAATTTAACGATATGCTCTGCTGTGACTCTCTCCCCCTCACGGAGGATCATTTCTCCCGCCTTTACCTGAAAAAAAACAGGCCCCACTTCATTAACCGCCTTTTCCCTCCTTGCCTCCGTTTCATTTTTATTTAAGGTCAGATTGGGCTTGATAAGGCTTGAAGCCATACTGGCAAAGGCGGTAATTTCCTTGTCTTTCCAGAGTTCCGCATAAGATTTTACTTCATTAACTACATTCAGTCTGGCGCTGTTTAAATCGACCACTTCCGAGATATCTTTAACTTCAGCCTCCTTCTGGCTTCCCACACTCCTGACGACAATTCCCTTGTCCATCTCCTGCCGGAGGAATTCCCTGCTTTCAACAATACCGGTAACGAGAGCTGCATAGCATGCTTTTCGTAAAATATCCTCTATGTGAGAGCTGAAGTTCTGCTTTTCCAGTATTAAAAAGGTCTTTTCATCGATTTTCAGGCCAAGTTCCTGGTCAAAGGCCTGCTTTCTTTCATTTCGTGACTCTTCCAGGTAAGCCGACTCTGCTTCCCTCATGCGCCGTTCCCTCCTCTTTCCGGCCTGCTTGTCGGCAGATAAAGAGGCAAGTTTCCCCGCATTTCCCTCAATTTCTGCAAGATACTGCCGCATAAGGAGAAAACTCTTTGATATCCTCTCTCCTGTGACGGTAGCTGCGCCATCGTCAAAATCATATACAGAGAGGGAAGCGGACCCCGTTTCTTCTTTCTTTTTTTCAGTAGACGGAAAGTCCTGGACGAGAAAATCGTGAGGCGCCTTTACATTACTCCTCGCTATCTCGCCTGCATCGTAGTCATAGACACTGGATACGATGTTGGGAGAAATGATTAATGCCAGACCCATGCTGACGACAAAGAGAATGAAAGACTTCTGCAGATGAGGCTTTTGACTAAGGAAGCTGAAAAGCCCTGTACCGGCTGAAAGTGATTCTTTTGGCTTTGCCCCCTCTTTTTTTACAAGAGGGACAACCTTCTGTTTTTTACTTTCTTCCTTTCCGTTTTGCATCAGTTGAGTTTTTTCTTTAATCTTTCGTAGGCATTGACAATGTCCTGAACAAGTCTGTGCCTGACAACGTCTTTATCGTTAAAATCAATAAAGACAATACCTTCTACCCCTTTCAGTATCCGTTTCGATTCGACGAGACCGGAAACCTTTTCCATGGGAAGGTCGATTTGCGTTATATCACCGGTAATAATAGCCTTCGACCCTACGCCGAGCCGCGTAAGCAGCATTTTCATCTGCTCGGAAGTCGTGTTCTGCGCTTCATCGAGAATAACAAAGGAATCGTTAAGGGTTCTTCCTCTCATAAAGGCAAGGGGCGCTACTTCAACAATATCCTTCTCCAGCATATCCTTGACTTCATTAAAATCAACCATATCATGAAGCGCATCATAGAGCGGCCTTAAGTAGGGATTTACCTTTTCTATCAGGTCACCGGGCAAAAAACCGAGCTTTTCTCCAGCCTCAACGGCAGGACGTGTCAGGATAATTCTTTTAACTTCTCCTTTTAAAAGCGATGAAACAGCCATGGCCATGGCGAGATAAGTCTTGCCCGTCCCGGCCGGTCCGATACCGAAAACAATGTCATTCTTCCTGATGGCATCAATATATTTTTTTTGATTAACGCTCTTTGGAGAGATAACTCTTTTTTTGGGGGAAACGCATATCTTTTCAAGAAAAATATCTTGCAGGCGAGACTTGGGATCTTCCCTGACTATCCTTGTTGCTCTCTCGATATCGAAAGGACTCAGCTTGTACCCATTGAGCTGGAGTTCATGCAAAGATTTAAGAAGGCTGTTGACAATAGCGATATCGTCATGGCTTCCGCTGATGATAAGATTTGCCCCCGATGAACTGATCTCTACGGGAAAAACTTTCTCAATCAGTCTTAAATTTGAATTATGCTCACCGAAAAGTGATTGGGCCAGACTGTTATCTTTAAATCCGATTTCCAGGTCCGGCTCGTCTCTATCAGCTTCCAATAAAGCTCTCTCTCCTCTTTACACAAAAGCTTTGTGTGAAATAAATACTACCACTTTAGTATGTCATGTGCAACTTCTTTAGAAGAAAGTTGCACATTATTGCTCAACATTTTATATCTTTTATAAATAATTGTATGGACTTTTGCTTGTTCCAGTAATTAAACCGCAGTGAATAGGCAATGGAAAAACGCTCCCCTTCCTGAACCCGCTTATGCGCCATATTAAAGGCTATGGCATCAAAGGTCTTGCCCTCTTGCTGAAAAGTCATTTTTAAATGCGCATCCTTTAAAAGCCTTAGCGATAAAAGGGTCACATCTTCAGTAGCAAAGACAGGCTCTGCATTGGATGCGCCAAAGGGAGACAAACGTTCCAATTCTTCGATAATGTTATCATCAATTTCTTCAAATGAGAGACAGGACTCTATTTTAAGAGGCCGTTTAAAGTCCTCTTTAGGGACACTTTTTTTTACTACCCTGTCGAAATTCTCAGCAAAAGGAAGGATTTTTTCAGGACTGATGGTAATTCCGGCAGCATATTTATGGCCTCCAAACCCTTCAAGGTGGTCTGAGCACTCTGTAAGGCCCCTGTAGAGGTGAAATCCATCAATACTTCGGGCTGAACCCTTTCCCACACCGTCGATGACGGCAATAACGAGGGAAGGTTTATAATATCGATCGACGAGCCGGGAAGCGACTATTCCTATTACACCGGGATGCCAGTTCTCTGAATGGATGACAATGGATGATTTCTCGTAAAGCTTCATCGATTCAACCATGGCGACGGCTTCTTCCAGGATCTCTTTCTCTACGGCCTGTCTCTTTCTATTCTCCGAATCGAGTTCCTCAGCCATTGTTGAGGCCTCTTTCACTATTTCCGTCGTGAGAAGCTTCACGCCGGCATCTGCACTGGACATTCTCCCTGCTGCATTTAAGCGAGGCCCCAACTGAAATCCGACACCCCCCACATTGACTTCACCCGAATCGATTGCGCTTACCCTTTTTAAAGCTTTGATACCGGGCCGGTTTCCCCTGCTTAGTTCCTTCAGGCCGTGTACGGTAATGATTCTATTTATACCTGTCAGGGGCGCTATGTCGGCAATGGTGCCCAGTGCCGCGAGATCGAGGTATTTTTTTATATTCGGCTCACATTGCCTTTCCCATTTCCCTCTTTCTCTCAGGCCGGATCGAATAGCCATAACCATATTGAGTGCGATGCCTACCCCGGCAAGCTCTTTAAAGGGGTAGCTGCAATCAGCCTGTTGAGGGTTGATAACGCCATAGGCAGGTGGCAGGTGGGGGGGGATTTGATGATGATCGGTTATGATCACATCCATACCGAGACTGCAGGCCAGCTCTACTTCCTTAAATGAGCTTATGCCGTTATCAACGGTAATGATGACCCGCGTTCCCCTCCGGGAAAGTTTCTTTATGGCGTCAACGTTAAGACCATAACCCTCATGGAGCCTGTCAGGAATGTAGTAATCGCAATTTGCCTCGATTTCCTTTAAAAAAAGAAGCAGCAGTGATGTCGATGTGGTGCCATCTACATCATAATCACCGAAGATGGTTATCTTTTCATTCTTTTCCAGTGCAAGAAGTACCCTTTCAACCCCTTTTTTCATATCTTTAAGGAGAAAGGGATCATGGAGATTGGACAATGAAGGATTGAGGAAGCGGAATGCCTCCTCCGGTGAGTTTATCTCCCGATTTATTAAAACCTGGGCAACTTTGGGGGAAAGATTAACTTCCCCCGCCAGTTTTTTGCATTCCTCGCTTTGCTGGTGGTAAAAAACCCACCTTTTTTCCATCTAGGCCCCTTTAGTTTTTGAAAAGAGCGCATCATAATAGATGAGCACAGGTGAAGCAACAAAAATTGACGAGTAGGTACCGATAAGAACACCGACGAGAAGGGCAAAGGCAAAGTTATGAATAACCCCTCCCCCGTAGAGGAAAAGGGCCAGAACGACAATAAGTGTCGTTACCGATGTAAGAATGGTCCTGCTCAGCGTTTCATTAATGCTCTGGTTGATGCAGGACTCTTCCTGCCCCTTTTTTACCCGCTTCATATTTTCCCTGATCCTGTCATAAACAATAATCGTATCATTAAGAGAATAACCGATAACGGCAAGGATGGCGGCAATCACGGGAAGCGATATTTCATAACCCGTGACGGCAAAGGCGCCTACCGTAACGAGAACATCATGAGCAATGGCAATGATGGCGCCAAGGGCATATCTGAATTCGAAGCGGAGGGAGACATAGATGAGAATGCCGCCCATCGCGTAAAGTATAGCCATAAGCGCCTTTGTCTTAAGATCATCGCCTACCTGGGGTCCCACCATCTCGACACGCCTTACTTCGTAACTGCCGGCCCCAAAACTGTCGGACAACTGGCCTTTTACCGAATGGGAAAGGTCTTCAACCTTGCCCGTTCCCTTTTCAATTCGGATAAGGTATTCACCTGCGCCTTCACCAAAATCCTGAACAAGCACGTCGCCAAGGTCGACTTTGGCTAAGGAATCCCTCAGGCTGTCAATAGAAAGCGCAGTATCGTTGAATTTAACATGAACAAGGGTTCCACCGGCAAAATCGATTCCGTAATTGGGACCATTTCTCAAAATAAGTGAGGCCATGGTAATTATGATCAGTGACAGGGAGAAAATAAGCGCCGTACCCCTCTTGCCGACAAAATCAATATTTGTTCCAGAACGTATTAATTCCATAAACTTAACTATCCTCCCAACTGCTATATACTTAACTTGCTGACTTTTTTCCCGGAAAGGGAAATATCGAAGATCAACCGTGAAACAAAGAGCGCCGTAAAGAGGCTGGCCAGGATTCCGATTGAAAGTGTAACGGCAAAACCTTTAACAGGCCCGGTGCCGAATTCGAAAAGAACGATGGCGGCAATGAGTGTTGTCACATTGGCGTCCATAATGGGCAAAAGCGCTTTTGAAAAACCGCTGTCAAGGGCCGCCATGGGCGTTTTCCCAAGCCTTAGCTCTTCCCTCACTCTTTCGAATATAATGACATTGGCATCGACAGCCATACCGATGGTAAGAACGATACCGGCAATACCGGGCAGTGTGAGCGTTGCGCTGAGCCCTGCCAGGGCTGCCATAATAAATACGACGTTTAGAATAAGAACTATATCGGCAACAAACCCTGAAAACCGGTAGTAGACGGCCATGAAGAGGATAACGATAACTCCGCCGATGAGCATGGAGAGGAAGCCCTTTTCAATTGAATCCTTACCGAGAGTCGGTCCTACCGTCCTGTTTTCAAGAATTTCCAGAGGGGCAGGAAGCGCTCCTGCTCTTAAAATAATGGCAAGGTCATGAGCTTCATCCATGGTGAAACTCCCTTCGATCATGGCGCTGCCCCCTGAAATTTTACTCTTTATGTTGGGCGCTGAATAGACGTTGTTATCAAGAACGATGGCAAGCCTTTTTCCTACATTTTCTCCCGTCACCCTTTCAAACTGCCTGGCTCCCTTTGAATCAAATTCTATGGCTACATAGGGTGTGTTGTACTGGCTGTTAATTCTCACCCTTGCATCGGTGAGCCTGTCACCGGTCATGAGGATTCGCTTCTGAAGAATAAATTCATTTTTCTGTATAATCTTGTTCGTGCCCTTTTCAGTGATTTTCTGATAAACGATTTCTCTGCCGGGCCCCTTGCTATCGGCAACGATCCTGAATTCAAGCTGTGCCGTCGTTACCAAAATATCAATTGCCCTGTCAGGGTCTTTAACGCCGGGAAGCTGGACGAGTATCCTGTCTTTACCCTGCTTCTGGATAGTGGGTTCACTTACACCGAGTTCATCAATCCTGTTCCTTAAAGTTTCAATGCCCTGATCGACTGCATATCTCTTGATTTCATCAATCTCTTCCTGCTTCAGCGTTAAAATAAAGTTGCCATTTCCGAGATTTTTCAATTCAAACTGACTAAAATCATTCCGAAGGATCTCTTCAGCTTCTTTTTCATGCTTTTCCGACATGAGACGAAGGTTAATTTTTGATAAATCGCTAATGACACTTCTCTTTGTCCTGATATGCTCTTCACTCAGCGAGTCTCTGACCTCGGCGCTGAGCCTTTCCATAACGGCGCTAACGGCCTTATCCTGATCCACGCCAAGCACGAGATGCATACCGCCCTGAAGGTCAAGACCGAGAATCATCTTGTATTTTCCCCACCACTGGGGAAGATCAGGTTTTATTGCCGGCGCCAGAAAGAAGAGAGCAGAAATAATAACGGCTAATGTCAGTGCGAGTCTTCCTTTGATAGTCATCTGCAACCAATCCCCTTTCGCATATTATTCTTTCGTTTCTTTAACTTCTTTACTTTCACTGCCGCCGATGGGCTGAAGCTGTGCTTTTAAAACAGCGACCTTAACCTTGTCGGCAATTTCCAAAACCACCTTGTTACCGCTGTCAACGCGGGTAACTTTACCGAAAATACCGCCGGCAGTAACCACTTCATCGCCAACCTTCAGCTTTTCAAGGGCCTTAGCCTGCTCTTTCGCTTTTTTCTGCTGTGGCCTGATTAAAAGAAAGTAAAAAATAGCAAATATCAGTATGAGTGGGAAAAACGCTCCAAAGGGATTTTGCGGCGCTCTCTGCGCCCCTTCCGCAGCATAGGCTATTGCAACTAACAACTTATGTACCTCCTAAGGTTTTATTAAATTTAGTACCTTAGAAAATATTTTCGTAAAGGTACTTATCCAGTTTACCTGGGTTAAGAATTAATTTGACGCAGTGCGTAAAATTCCCGCTTAAACTGCGGGAACCGGTCTTCTTCTATCGCTTTTCTCGCCCTCTTCATCAGGTCAAGGTAGTAATGAACATTATGTATCGTATTAAGGACGGAAGACAAAATCTCCCCGGCCTTGAAAAGGTGCCTCAAGTAGGCCCTTGAAAAATTTTTGCACGTATAACAACTGCAGCTTTCATCGACAGGGCCTTTGTCTCTTTCATAGCGGCTGTTTTTTATAACAAGCTTGCCGAAAGAGGTAAAAAGCATACCGTTTCGCGCATTTCTTGTGGGCATAACACAGTCAAACATATCAATGCCCCTGTCTATGGCCTCGATGAGATCTTCCGGCGTCCCCACCCCCATGAGATAACGTGGACTCTCTTCAGGTATAAAAGGTTCGGTAGCTTCGATCATCTCATACATGAGGGGTTTTGTTTCCCCCACACTTAGTCCCCCGACGGCATAGCCGTCAAAACCGATATCTACCGTTTCCTGAGCCGAACGTTTTCTGAGATCGCCATACATGCCCCCCTGGATGATGCCGAAAAGAGCGCTTCCTTCACGCTTTTTCGCTTTCTTGCAGCGCTTTGCCCAGCGGAGCGTCATATCGAGCGAAGCGCTGATATAATCATAACTCTCCCTATGGGGAGGGCATTCGTCAAAACACATGATAATGTCCGCTCCCAGCGCTTCCTGTATCGCTATGGAAGATTCAGCGGTAAGGAGATGGCGTGATCCGTCCAGGTGAGACTGAAAGCTGACGCCTTCTTCCGATATTTTCCTGAGTGAACCAAGACTGAAAACCTGAAAGCCGCCACTGTCTGTAAGGATGGGACCATGCCAGCCCATAAACTTGTGAAGCCCCCCCATCTCCCTAATAAGCTCATGCCCCGGCCTTATATAAAGATGATAAGTATTGCCCAGTATAATCTGGGTATCCAGATTTTTCAGATCATGGGGCGTTAATCCCTTTACCGTTCCCTGAGTACCTACAGGCATAAATACGGGTGTATTTATTTCACCTCCGGGAGTAACTATCCTGCCCCTTCTTGCCTTTGTTCCACCGGCCTTTTTTAAAAGATCAAATTTAAACTTCACTATTGTTCGTTATCAGCGCCTTTCACTTACAGCAGGAATTACAAAATCAGCATGGCATCGCCATAGCTGAAAAAACGATACCTCTCTTTGACAGCCCTTTCGTAAACACGCTTCATGACATCCGTCCCGGCAAAAGCGGAGACAAGCATAAAAAGCGTCGATTTTGGCAAGTGAAAGTTGGTAACCATACAGTCAACAATGTTGAATCCGTATCCGGGACGCACAAATATATCAGTCCAATCTTTATTTGGCAAGACCTTTCCGTTCAAGGTGGAAGATTCAAGCGCTCTGAGGGCTGTCGTACCTACGGCGACAACCCTTCCGCCCCTTTCTTTTGCACTATTTATACGTTGGGCGGTCTCTTCGTCTATCATAAAATATTCCCGATGCATTTTATGATCATCGAGATTTTCTGCCCTGACAGGCTGAAAAGTGCCGGGGCCTACATGGAGCGTAATCATTTCGACAGAGATGCCTTTATTTTTTATCTCTTCCAGCACAGGAAGGGTAAAGTGAAGCCCTGCAGTGGGCGCTGCAACGGCCCCCTCCATTGAGGAATAGACTGTCTGGTAGCGTTCTTCGTCCTCTTTTACTGCGGGACGTTTAATATAGGGAGGGAGAGGCATTTCTCCATACCTGCCGATGGCTTCCTTTACAGAGCCGGCGCATGAGAAGCTCAAGAGACAGGTGTCGCCTCGCTTTTCCTCTACCCTGGCTTTCAACTCACCACCGAAAAGAAGGGGGCTTCCTTTTTTCGGACTTTTTGAGGACTTGAGCATGGCTTCCCAGAGATGCCCTTCCACCTCTCTTAAAAGAAGGGCCTCCACCTTTCCGCCACTGGCCTTTTGGCCATAGAGCCTGGCAGGAATGACTCTCGTATTATTAAAAACAAGGGCATCCTTTTCATCGAGGAAATCGATGAGATTGGAAAAAGACCTGTGCAGGACCTCTCCTTCCTTTCGTTTCAGGACCAGAAGGCGTGACTCGCCTCTCTTCGCCGGCGGACTCTGTGCTATAAGGTCTTCAGGCAGGGAATAATCAAAATCGGATGTTTTCATTCAGGACTAATCGGGCATAAAAGCAACAACGATGTTTCTCCCTTTTGTTTTACCACTGTACAAGGCTTTGTCGGCACAATCAATCAGCTCCGTTGCATACTGTGTATCATCAGGATAAGAAGAAACACCAAGGGTTACCGTCAGCTTTCCCCGGGGCTGGTTTTTTTCACCGCTAACCTCGATTTCTTCGATGGCGACTCTCAGCTTTTCAGCTATCTTAACGGTATGTGTTTTGTCCTGTTCGGATATAAGGACGATAAACTCCTCTCCACCATACCTTGCAAGGGTATCGGCCTTTCTCACATTTTCTTCAAGCGTAGCGGCAACCGTTCTGAGCGCATCATCACCAAGCAGATGGCCGTTTTTGTCATTAAAGTTCTTAAAATGATCGATATCGAGAATAATGACTGAAATATTGCGATTAAATCGCCTGGCTCTTTCCATTTCCTTTTCAAAAGTATCAAAGAAATAGCGCCTGTTGTAGAGCCCCGTCAGGTCATCTCTCATTGAAAGTTCCCTTATATTCCTGAAAGAAAGGGCCTTGTCTATGGCGACGGCAATCTGCTGGGCTACTTCATCGAAAAGCTGCACATCTTTTTCTAAAAAGGCATTTGCTTCAGGTTTATGGACATTAAGTGTGCCTATAATCGATTTATCACTTCTTTTAAGGGGTATGGTAAGAAAGGAACCGATATTCCTTTTTTTACCTTTATAGAAGAGAAAGTCAGGCTCTTTACTAACGTCCTGTATGAGAACTTTCTCGCCAAGGAGGGGAACCCGTCCCGAAATCCCTTCGCCTACGGACAAGGATATATTCTTAAGGTCCGTATCGCTGTGAGAGGCGCTAACCGTAAGAAACTCATTTGATTTATCGAGAAGCATGATACAGAAATCGTCAATTTTGAGCGACCGGCTGATGTGCTCCATCGTTTCGCTGAATATCTCCTCAAGGTGAGTGGTCATGCTCAAACGCTTGCTGATACTGTAAAGGGTATAAAGTTCGAGAATCCTGGAATCTAAAATCCTGTTCTCTTTTTCCAGTCCTTCTACCCTGGCTTCAAGATCCTTCTTTTCCATTTTTCCCTCATAAGCACTGCCAACTAACTAATAAACCCTTCGTATATATGTTCCCTTGTAATAATACGTTAAAATATCTTTATAGTTCATTCCCGACAGGGCCATTCCTCTTGCTCCCCACTGGCACATTCCCACACCGTGGCCGAACCCGCTGCCTGAGAAAATAATCTCGTTACCTTTGATCTCCAGCGAAAAAAGCGTGCTCTTTATATTTTCATAGCCCATGAGTTCCCTCAGTTCATTTCCCGATAATTGCACGCCTGCCAGGAGAATCTTCTTTATTCGTCCACTTTCGGACTGTTGAAAAATCTTTATTGAATGAGGACCTTTTCCGGGCAGATGACCTTTTTTACGGAGAGACTCTAAAATGCTAGCAAAATCTGTCCTGTAAATCCAGAAATAGTTTGGCGCCTCTGTGCAATAGCTGTCTTCAACAGACCTTAAGTAGGGAAAATCCTCGCCCCAGACATGAACTGCCGATTCCGTCTGGCCGCCACAACTTGAATGATAGAGTGTGCGGGCAATCGTTCCTTCATAAAAAAGAACCTCGCCCTCTGTTTCGTTGACGGCCTTTTGCACTCTTTCGTCTTCACTTAAGCTTCCCCCGTAGACCTGATCCAGTACTGACGCCTTTAAATGATAGGGCGCTTCTCCCGCTGATTTCAGCTTAAGATAGGCATAAGTTCTAGCTGCCACGGCCTGGGCCTTTACAGACGCTAAAGGCCACCTTGAGGAGATCTCATGATTGATTATTCCCATGAGGTAACCTTCCAGCCCAAGCGAGTTGATGACAGTAAGGGCGCCCCGCTCTCTAATGACGGAAATGCTTCCTCTGTAAGGCCTTCCGTTAACGCTTATATCCTTGCCGCCGAAAGCCAGTCTTTCACTTTTAACAAGACGACCATCGACAAGGATACCGTTATTGCCCATATTAACGGTAATATTGCTTCGTCCCTGCAAGAGATCCTTTCCATTATCTATCACTCTTAATCCGCTTCCCGACAGGGAAACTTCCTCGACTCCCGTTAATAAAGCAACATTTATGCCAGGACCCTTTAAGGTCTCAGGGGAAAATCTTTCACCCGGTGTGGAGCAGGAGATTGTCTGCAGAGAGAAATAAAGGGGAATGATGAGCCCTGCTAACTTTTTATGAGCCGTCATTTTTATATAACCCTTAAGGCAATATAAAGCACGCCAAGTCCGGTAAGCATAAAGAGAAAACCAATCCCCCTGATGGCGGAATCGGGCATTTCCCTGATGATTTCAAGCCATTTTTTAATCCCCGAAGGGGCCAGGAAGTAAGGCATACCCTCAATGACAAAGACGAGCGCAAGAACGGAAAGGAAGAATTTAAGTCCGTATGTTTCCATTATCCTATCCCTTTTATATGCGCTATAAAGTCGAGGCTTTTAAGTCTTTTTCCCAGATGCTGTGAAATAAATGCAGAAAGCAGCCTTCCGCTCTCATTTAGCGCATCTTTTGTAAAAGAAACCTTTCCATTTAAAGCGCCGCTTAAGGTTTTCAATGTTCCCGGTGAAATAAAATCGAAGGCTGAATTATCATGCCCTCTGCACTTGCCGCAAACAACTCCTCCCCTGCTGTGACTGAAGGCGATTCCCATGGGAGCGCTTTCTGCCGATATCTTAAAAACGTTGCTGCCGCAGGAAGTGCACTCCAGCAGTGACGGCATATAGCCCGCCATGGAGAGGAGTCTGATTTCAAATTCCCTGACCACAACTTCTAGCGCTTTTGCATGGGAAAGTCTTTCCATGCTGTCCAGCGTAAGGGCAAAAAAACACCTTGCCGAGTCCCTGTCATGATGGTGATTTTCGTCGGAAAGGACATCTGCCAGTTCCATTATATAACTGCCGTAGGATATCTTTACAATATCATTCCTGATCGCTTTATAGCTTTTAAGTACCCTGGCGTCATTTATAAAAGCAAGGCCCTTGCCCGGTTTAAGGACAAGCTTGACAAGGGTAAAGGGCTCAAGGGCGCCGCCGAATCGTTTCAGGCTTTTTCTCGCCCCTTTCGCTATACCTTTTATCCTGCCCAGATCTTCCGTAATAAGGGTGAGTATGCGATCCGATTCACCGTAATTACTCCCTTTTATGATCAAAGCCCTGGTTTCTACCTGATTCACAGTCACCTCTTTCGTTAAAGAAAACTAAAACATTAAAAATGAAGCAATGTTAAAGAGGATGAGAATACCGATAATATCGATGGAAGTTGTTACAAAAGGTCCCGTCGCAACAGCCGGGTCGGCGCCGAGTTTAAAAAGAATAATGGGCATCATCGTTCCAAGGGCTGCCGCAAGAATCATGGACATGCACATGGATATGCCGACAACGGCGCTTAAGCGCAGGGCATCAGGGTAAATGAGGGAGGCCGCAAATGCGACCAAGCCGCCATAGACGACACCGAGAATGAAGCCGATTCTAATCTCCTTGAAAACGATCTTCCATAAAGCGCCCACATCGACACTTCCTGTAGCAAGGCCTCTTACGACAATTGTTGTTGACTGTGTGCCGATATTTCCACCCATACCAAGGATAACAGGGATAAAGGAAGCCAGGGCAACGACCTGCCCCAGCGTATGCTCAAAGGCGCCGATTATCTTTAATGCGACAATTCCACCGATGCAGCTCGCAAAAAGCCAGGGGAGCCTTGATTTGGCGCTTTTAATGATAGACATGGGGATGGCATCATCAGAGCCGGCGCCTGCCATCTTGAAAAAATCCTCCGAAGCTTCTTCTTCGATGACGTCGACTATATCGTCAATGGTAATTCTTCCAACGAGTGTTTCCTCCGGATCCGTTACGGGAAGAGAGATGAGGTTATATTTTTTAAAAATTCTGGCAATTTCCTCCTGGTCCTGATCTACGTAAGCCGCTGCATACTCCGTATCCATAATATCCATAATGGGAGTATGGGGCGGTTCGAGAACAAGACGCCTGATGGGGAGAACGCCTGTCAGCTTATTTTTACGGTCAGTCACAAAAATGTTGTGAATGTCTTCCCCTTTGTCACTCATATCTCTAAGCATATGGATCACTTCCTGGACTGTGGCATCTGCCGTTACGGAAGCAACCTCTGCCTGCATGATACCGCCGGCGCTGTCCTCGTCGTAGGTAAGAAGCCTTTTAACCTGTCTTGTGTCTTCTTCGGGAATAAGGTCGAGGACTTTATTGGCATCTTCTTCAGATAAGGAACCGAGCACGTCGGCTGCATCATCGGAATCCATATGATCAACGATTTCACTGACCCGTTTGGATTCCATCTCTTCGAGAATGAACTCTCTCATTTCATCTGAAAGCTCGATAATCACTTCCGAAGCAATTTTAGGCTCGAGGATATAAAAGAGTTCCCTCGAATTCTCTTTGGAAAGGTGATTCATGAATTTTGCCACGTCGGCGGGATGGTGTGTGGAGAGCAAAGCGGCCAGTTCTTCTTTCTTGCCACTTTCCAGGAGCCCGTCACACTGCTCGTAATCGATTTTTAAATCTTCTGTTGCCGACATGGGCATGGCAGGCCTCTTGATATGACGCTTTGATTAAATTAACGGAAGTTTCTGTAATACTTGCGAAAATAGCACAGAGACGGCCTTTTTGTCAAGGAAGTGAGCAGCCGGGAAAGATCTTTAAAAAGTGGAGAATATAAACGCGTAAAGAGAGGTATAAAAGGTTTGACAGACTGTTTATTCCAGGTGTCCTCTGTCCCAGCCCTTTGCCCGCTCAACGGCCCGCTTCCACCCTGCATAAAGACAATCGGCTTCCCCCTTATCCATAGCCGGAACATACCTGGCCCCCTCCTGCCAGTGGGAGGAGATCTGATCCATGCTTTCCCAAAAGCCGACGGCAAGTCCGGCAAGGTAGGCGGCGCCCAGGGCCGTTGTTTCCGTGACCTTTGAAACAACGACGGGAACACCGAGAATATCGGCCTGAAACTGCATAAGAAATGAATTAACGACGGCCCCGCCATCAACTCTGAGCTCCTTTAGTTTGAGTCCCGAATCGGCCTCCATCGCACCAATAAGGGCCCTCACCTGAAAGGCAATCGATTCCAGGGCTGCTCTTACCATATGCGCCCTGCCCGTCCCGCGCGTCAGGCCAACGATCGTTCCTCGCGCATACATATCCCAGTAAGGCGCGCCCAGCCCTGCAAAGGCGGGCACAAAATAGACGCCGCCTGAATTTTCAATACTCATGGCTATCTCCTCGCTCCCGGCGGCATCTTCTATGAGCTTCATTTCATCCCTTAGCCACTGAATGGCCGCTCCGGCAATAAAGATACTCCCTTCGAGGGCATATTCCACTTTCCCGTCAACACCCCAGGCAAGGGTGGTCAGAAGCCCTTCTTTTGAGGCAAGGTATTCTTCTCCCGTATTCATGAGGAGAAAGCAGCCTGTGCCATAGGTGTTTTTTGCAAGTCCCCTGTCAAAACATCCCTGGCCGAAAAGGGCCGCCTGCTGGTCACCGGCCACTCCGGCAAGGGGAATGCCGCAACCGATTAAATCTTTATTAACTGTTCCCAGGTGTCCGCTCGACGATTTTACCTCGGGAAGCATCGATTCCGGTATATCAAGGGCCGACAGGATTTCATTGTCCCAGCATTTCTCCCTGATATTGTACAGCAAGGTTCTCGAAGCATTGCTGTAATCGGTGGCGTGAACCTTGCCAGCGGTCAGTTTATAAATGAGCCATGAATCGACTGTGCCGAAACAAAGTTCCCCTTTCCGGGCTTTCTCTCTTGCGCCGGACACATTGTCGAGTATCCACTTTACTTTGGTTCCCGAAAAATAGGCATCGAGAACAAGTCCCGTCTTTTCTCTTATTTTTTCTTCAAGGCCCTTTTCTTTCAGGTCCTCGCAGACAGGAGCCGTTCTGCGGCATTGCCATACAATAGCGTTGTATACCGGCTTGCCGCTATCTCTTTCCCAGACAAGTGTCGTTTCTCTCTGGTTGGTAATGCCTATAGCGGCAATTTCATCAACGGGCTTATTGGAACGCGCTAAAACTTCTTTCAGGGTCCATAACTGGCTTTCCCATATTTCCAGCGGATCATGCTCCACCCACCCCGGCCTGGGGTAGATCTGCCTGAATTCCCTGGAAACCTGCTCAAGGGGCCTGCCCTCTCCATTAAAGAGGATGGTTCTTGAACTGGTCGTCCCCTGGTCAAGGGCGATAATATATTTCTTTTTATCATTCATGGCTTGCCCCCTCAAGTTAAGGTTTTGATTTACCCCTCCTAAGCTCCCCTTATCAAGGGGAGGAACTAAATCCCCTCCTTATCGTAGAGTACTACATGGCATAAAGAAACAAAGAGGGTGGCTATCAATTCCCCCCTTTAACAAAGGGGGGTGAGGGGGGGCTTTAGATATCATGCTACAAGAAAATCCCCCTTAATCCCCCTTTTTCAAAGGGGGGAGACTCATTTAAAAGTCACCCTGAGCCTGTCGAAGGGTCTTCAACACTAATGACCCAAAGAACAATCAAAATATAGCTTCCACAAAATCCTCTGCATTAAATTCCCTGAGATCCTCCACGCCTTCACCGACACCGATATAGCGAATAGGAAGCTTCATCTCGTCGGCAATAGCAAAGACAACCCCTCCCTTGGGTGTTCCGTCCAGCTTAGTTACCACAAGTCCCGTTACACCAACGGATTCATGAAAAAGTTTCGCCTGGGCAATGGCATTCTGCCCCGTACTTGCATCGAGAACGAGAATTACTTCATGGGGCGCATGGGGAATAACCTTCGTCATGACCCGCTTTATTTTTTTCAGCTCTTCCATAAGATTTACCTTCGTATGAAGACGGCCGGCCGTATCGATAATAAGAACATCCATGCCCCTTGCCTTTGCTGCTTCCACGGCATCATAGGCAACGGCGGCAGGATCAGCGCCGTCGGCATGGCTGACAACAGGAATCTCATTACGCTCGCCCCAGATTTTGATCTGCTCGATGGCGGCAGCCCTGAAGGTATCTCCTGCCGCCATGAGCACCTTTTTACCTTCCGATTGAAATTTAGAAGCCAGTTTGCCTATGGTCGTTGTTTTACCGACACCATTAACACCGACAACCATAATAACGGTAGGCTTTTCTTTACTAAATGGAAGCAAACCTTCGCCGGGCTTGAGAAGGTTCAGCATCTCACCTTTAAGGGTTCCCCTGAGGGCTTCTGCATCACCCAGTTCCTTCCTTCTCACCTTGTCTTCCACGGCTTCCAGGAGGTCATAGGTCGTTTTTACGCCAATGTCGGAAGTAATTAAGATCTCTTCAAGATCTTCGACAAGATCATCGTCGATCTGTTTTTTGCCAAGAACAGCCCTGTCTATTCTCTTGACCAGCCCCTCACTGGTCTTTGAAAGCCCCCTTCGTAATTTCTTTAAAAAACCTTTTTTTTCTTCTTCTCCCATTATCTCATTCCCAAAGTGTATTTAAAAAAAACGCCCGTCCTTATTTGATTATTTCATAGCAGGGAACATATTTGGAACCGGGCAACTTCATCCGGTGCTGGCTGACGAATGAACCGAGAAGAATATCCATAGATTCCATAATGTCTTTATCACCCCTGATTTCGAAAGGTCCATGTTCTTCAATTATCTGTATTCCATCGGCCTTTACCGTTCCTGATACGATACCTGAAAAGGCGCGCCGCAGGTTTGCCGCAAGCTGATGGCGTTCCTGATCTTTATGGAGTTCCAGCGACGCCATATTTTCATGGGTCGCTTCAAAAGGTTTCTGGAAATCATCTTCAATCTTCAGAAGCCAGTTATAGTAAAAGGCATCACTCGTGGAGCGCCTGAAGCGGTAAACCTCTTCAATGCCCTCTTTAACCTCTTTGGCCACTTCCGGCGGATCGTTGATGATTATTTTATAGCGCTTTTGCGCCTCCTTGCCGAGGGTCTCTTCAATAAACCGGTTGACACCCTCAAAATAGGCTTCAGAACTTTTCGGCCCCGTCAATATGAAGGGGAAAGGTATTCCCCTGTTTTCAGGATTAAGAAGCAGACCGAGAAGAAAAAGGATCTCCTCCGTCGTGCCGGCGCCGCCGGGAAAAACAACGATACCATGTCCCGTACGGACAAAGGCTTCCAGCCTTTTTTCAATATCGGGCAGAATGACGAGATCGTTGACGATGGGATTAGGGGGCTCGGCCGCAATAATACCCGGCTCCGAGATGCCGATATATTGTCCTATATTGATTCGCTGTTTGGCATGACCTATTGTTGCGCCTTTCATGGGACCTTTCATTGCGCCCGGCCCGCATCCGGTGGCAATATTAAGTCCCCGAAGCCCCATTTCATGGCCTACTTCTTTCGTATATTCATATTCTATGCGGTTAATGGAGTGACCTCCCCAGCAGACAACGAGGTTTGGAACCGTCCTTGGCCTCATTATTCGCGCATTGCGAAGAATATGAAAAACGGCATTTGTTATTCCTTCGGAACTGATGAGGTCAAATTTGGGGTTTCTATAAACTTCGTCACTGACATAAATAACATCACGCAGTACGGAAAAAAGATGATCACTGATTCCCCTGATAATCCTGCCTTCTACGAAAGCGGAAGCCGGCGCGCCCCTGACTTCGAGCTTTATTCCCCTTTCCTGCTGAAGAACCTCGATATGGAAGGATTTGTACCTTTCAAGGAGCTTTTTACCGTCATCGAGGTTACTGCCGCAATTAAGCACGGCAAGTGAGCAGTTCCTGAATATAGTATGGAGATCGCCCTTACTGGTATTAAGCAGGCTTTCCACTTCCGCCTTGGAGAGGACTTCCATCCTCCCTTCAGGTGTTATTCTCGCATCTACAACTTCCGGTTTCATAAGGTTTTTCAAGGCTCCATCATTTATTTGTTTTCAAGGCGTAACAGACTATCAGAAAATCGCTAAAATGGGTATGCAAAATATATTTTACTCCTTTTAACAGGGAATATCATTTGATCTTCACCTTTATTTTTCAGAATAAAATGTGCAATAATGATCTCCGTCTTAACAGAATATGTGCAGGGAGTTTATTTATGAATATTACGATGGTCAAAAAAATAATGGAAGATGGCCGGGAGTGCAAAAAATGTCGGGAAGTCTCTGAAAGACTTGAGTCAGGCGGGGAAATGGCCTTTATAAACCGCACTATTTATGCCGACATGAGAGATCCTTCTTCCGAAGGGCATCATGTCGCCAAAATGCATAATATAACTATTGCGCCTTTCTTTGTCGTTGAAGAAGCGGGACAGGTTAAAATATATAAAACCTATATGGAGCTTAAGAGAAAGGTCTTCAAAAAGATACTTGACGAAGCCGATATTGAAATAGAGGAAAAGCGTAAGGCAAAACCAGCATCCTCCGCTCTGGATTTTATGAAGTATAAATCAAAGGTCAAAAGCGCTTCTTCACCCATGCCGCAGATTGACATTGACAGCTTAAATAGCGACTTTGAAGACAAATCTCCCCGGGAGTTGCTCAAATGGGCATTAGATGAACTTCATCCTTCCATTGCACTGGCATGGAGCGGCGCAGAAGATGTGGCCCTTGTCGATATGATGCTCAAAATCAACCCTCAGGCCAGGGTGTTTACACTCGATACGGGCAGATTAAATGAAGAGACCTACCAGCTCATTAGCAGAGTGCGTGAGAAATACGGCATGAACGTGGAAGTTCTCTTCCCTCATACTGAGCAGACAGAGGAAATGATCCGGCAAAATGGAATCAATCTTTTTTATGACAGCATTGAAAAGAGAAAGCTCTGCTGCAAGATAAGAAAAGTTCAACCTTTAACTAAAATGCTCTCTACCATGAATGCATGGATAACGGGGCTCCGGAGGGATCAATCGGTAACGCGTACGGTTCTTCAAAAAATAGAGATTGACCATGCCTTTGGCGGCATTATTAAAATTAATCCCCTTGCCGGCTGGTCTCACGATGATGTATGGCGCTATATCCGTGAAAACGATGTTCCTTTCAATGAACTTCATGAAAAAGGCTACCCCTCCATCGGCTGTGCTCCCTGCACCCGTGCCGTTCAGGAAGGAGAAGACATAAGGGCGGGACGATGGTGGTGGGAAGAGCCGGAGAGCAAGGAGTGCGGACTCCATATTAAGTCCAAATAAGCCTGTCAACCACCCCGCCGCAAGGAGTGGTCTTTCACCTGGCAGACCGGCTTTCCCATTTATTGAAGTACGTCCGAAGGGTTTTAACATAGCCATTCGAGGGGCCGTCAGTGGCCCCTTTTTTATTTATTTTTTCGCACAAAAAGCACCTTTTTCCCTTCTCTTAATGGTCTCTATTTTTATTTTTCTGCATAAATGGCTTACATATTAGCCACTTGTATGCTAAACTCCCCTGCAAAAACCTAAAGAGCAATCCTTATGAGGAGATTATTTTATGCATAACAAAGGAATAGTCCTTTTAACGTCCTGCCTTTTTGCGGTTTCCGGTTGTGCATCTTCAGCAGTAACAGGAATCGACAGGCTTGGCAATAAAAAACCCGGCAAGCCAACTGAGGAAGTATTCCTTGCACAGAGACACAGCTCTTCAGATGACTTCATCACCCGTCATAACGGCGAAATAATCTATCTTGAAAAGCATAAGCCCCTCGACCTCCCCGAAAGTGAAGTCAGCGCCCTTGAAGAAAGCGCCAATCCTCAGTTTCATCTCGATGCTGCCCTACAGCTATACGAAGAGGCCCAGCAACTCCGGATGGAAGGCAAAAATGAAAAATCGATGAGCGCTCTCGATGAGGCTTATGAAAATCTCCTCAAAGTTTCAGACAAGGATAACCCGGAAATCGATCAGCAGGTAGATAACCTGAGATTTATGATATCCAAAAGGGTCCTTGAAATTTATGCTTCGAGAAATGCCACTACAACAGGAAAGAACAATGCCATACCTCTTGTTATGAATTCTCACGTTAAAAGGGAAATCAAGCAATTCCAGAGAGGTGAAAGAAGATTTTTTATAGAATCTTACCAGCGCTCAGGCCTCTACAGAGATAAAATTGTAAAGGAACTGAAAGAGGCGGGAATTCCCGAAGAACTTTCCTGGCTTCCTCTCATCGAGAGCGGCTTTAAGGTCAAGGCCCTGTCAAGAGCCAGGGCGCTCGGTCTCTGGCAGTTTATACCTTCTACAGGCTATAAATTCGGTCTGCGCCGTGATTCATGGATCGATGAACGCCTGGATCCTGACAAAGCGACTGAAGCGGCTATTGCCTATATGAAGGAGCTTCATCAGATTTTCGGAGACTGGACAACCGTCCTTGCCGCTTATAACTGCGGTGAAAACAGGGTGCTCAGACTCATTCGCAAGCAAAAGATCAATTACCTGGACAACTTCTGGGATCTTTATGAGCGATTGCCACAGGAGACAGCCCGTTACGTTCCTCGCTTTATGGCAACACTCCATATACTGAAAGATCCTGAAAAATACGGCATTGACCTCAAAACACCTTACTCTGAACAGGAATATGACAGGGTAATGGTTGAAAAGGAAATGAGCCTCAAATCGATCGCAGCTTCACTGAAGATTGATAAAAAAAACCTTCAGGCTCTCAATCCAGAACTGAGATACGGCATTACCCCCAAAATAGCCTATAGTTTAAAAGTCCCGCAAGGTATGGGGATTACCCTGTCGGCAAAAGTCGATAAAATACCGGTTACGGTACTTCCCAAAAGGTCTTACAAAATTCACTATGTCAAACGAGGCGAAACGCTGTCCGGTATTGCCCGCAAGTATCGCACAACGGTCTGGCGTATAGCCGGCGCAAATAATATCAGGCGAAAGCATGTTATCAGAGTCGGCCAGAGGCTGAAAATCCCTGCCCGCGGCGTTAAAGTCAGAAAGAGCAGACGAGCGATCAGGAAAGCAAACTACAAGTTGACTCCACAGGGGACATACAAGGTAAGAGCCGGCGATTCGCTCTGGATGATCTCAAAACAATTCAAGGTTTCCATGGATAAGCTTAAAAAACTTAACAAACTCGACTCAAACATACTCCATATTAACCAGGAACTGAAAATCACCAATATTTAAAAAGAAAGGGGCCTTGAAAAAGGCCCCTTTTGTTTTTCTTGTTTAAGCTAAAAGCTTCTTACATTCCTTAAGGCATTTTACACAGGCATCGGCGCAATTGAGACATGTCTGGTGCTTCTTGTGCTTCCTGCATTCCTTCTCGCAATCAGTGCAGACTTTTTCAGACAAGGCCGCAATCTTTTTTAGGTATTCTGAATTTATAATACCGGCCTGATACAGGGCAGTACAGTATATTTTCAGTTCCGTCACGCTTTTGGCACATTTAGCGAGAGAAGTATCACCTCTGCCAAGGACGTCTATGCAGTGATTCAGACAGGCTTCCGCCCTTTTGACACAATCAAGGGCTGCATCAATTAATCCTGTGTTAGTTCCATGACTGTGGTCATGTTTATGATCTCCCGCAAATGCCGTCCCTTCGAGTTTTCCAAGGGCCGCTGCTGCCGCAAATCCTCCGGCGGCAACAAACAGTTCTCTTCTTTTCATGGCTGTCTCCTTTATTTGATGATTTCAGTTTCGAATATTCTATAACAAGAAAATAATTTACAGGATTTTTAATAACAAGGCCAGATGAAAATGAAAATAGACCTGCTTCTTGATTTAATAAAGATCAGTCTGTACAATAAGCCCTTTTCAGTTTAAAACAGTCTGACAGGCTGTCTATTAAAGGAGGTTTTATGTCTGCAAAGAGAACATTCGGAGCGAGTACTCGGCTCTGCGCCGTTATCGGCAATCCTGTTTCACACTCCCTCTCTCCGGCAATTCACAATGCCGGTTATGAAGCGCTGGGACTTGATTTTGTTTACATTGCCTGCCGTGTTGAAGATGTGAAAAGTGCGCTTGCCGGAATGAGGGCGCTAGAGAACTTCAGAGGACTGAGTGTCACCATTCCTCACAAAATTGAAGTCATGAACCACGTCGATGAGATAAATGATGTGGACCGTTCCATCGGCTCTATCAATACGGTTATTCATGAAGGAGAGAATCTGATCGGCCTCGGAACGGACGGACCCGGAGCGCTAAAGGCGATTCGGGATGCCGGAGTAGCGACAGAAGGCAAAAAAGTGCTTATGCTTGGTGCAGGGGGTGCATCGAGGGCCATTTCCTTTACGCTGGCTAAAGAAGCAGGCCCTGACTCTATTACCCTGCTCGACCTTAACAGGGAAATTCTCGACGGGCTTGCTTCTGATCTAGGCTCATCGACAGACAGAGATATAAAGTCTGCCCTATTTGATGACAATGCACTGGCTGCATCTATGGAAGAAGCCCATATTATTATCCACTGTACGCCTGTGGGGATGCACCCCAAAGAGGATGCCTCTCTTGTCCCGCAAGACCTTATGAGACCGGGGCAGGTTTTCTTTGATATTGTTTATACGCCGCTGGAAACGAAGCTCCTGGCAGATGCAAAGGCTAAAGGCCTGCAAACCATATCCGGAGTTGAAATGTTTGTTAACCAGGCCGTACTGCAATTTGAGCAATTTACCGGCGTCGATGCCCCTGAAGAGGTCATGCGCCGCGTTGTTATGGAGAACCTTACAAAATGAATATTGTGCTCATCGGATACCGTGGAACGGGAAAGAGCGAAGTAAGCACTTTACTTTCGCAGAAGTCAGGCATGAAATGCATCGGCATGGATGCTGAAATTGTGAGAATAGCCGCTATGCCCATACCTGAAATTGTTGAAAAATACGGCTGGCCCGGCTTTCGTGACCGCGAATCGGAACTGGCAAGGGATTTATCTGGCCAGGATAATCTCATTATTGATTGCGGCGGCGGTATCATTGAAAGGGCTGAGAACATTGAAACCCTAAAAAATAACGCCATCATTGTCTGGCTAAAGGCCTCTGTCGATACTATCGTTACCCGTATTACAGGCGATAGGTCAAGACCGGCACTGACGGAAGGTAAAACCTTTACCGAGGAAGTGGCTGAAGTACTGGAAAGGCGTACACCGCTTTATCATGGGGCTTCAGAATATGAGATTGATACAGACAACTTAACGCCGGAGCAGGTGGCTGAGAGGATTATTGAGGTTTGGGAGACAAAAAAATGACTTGTAAAGGTGAGATCGCTTCACTCTGTTCGCCATGACTTGGTTTTACTCGTTATTTGTCTTTGCGAGGAGGCACGGCGAAGCAATCTCATTGAACAAAACTTACCGTTGACATATGCCTTGTAAAAACATTTTTTTACAGTAAAGGTTGCCATCAAAGATTATCTCCACAGGAAGAAACTGGAGAAAATCGCCGCATACCGGGACAACCTGGACATTGACCATACTGGCGGGCTCTTAAAGAGGATGAGCTAAAATAATATGACAATGAATAGTTAACGCTCCTCACCTTTACAAGGGTCTTGATGCCCCCGGTGAGTAGAGGTCAGGAGCTTTTTTCATTCACGCTCATAATAGCTATAATATGAAGACCCCTTTGACATAGAACTAAATTTGGGCTATATTTAGGTCATCAAGCAAAAGGAGGAAGGCTATGAAACTAAGTGAGGCTGTAAAACCGATAAGTTATTTGAAAGCCCATGCCGCAGAAATGATTCGCTCAGTATCAAAAGACCACAAAACAGTTATTATTACTCAAAATGGCGAAGCAAAAGCAGTACTGCAAGACATTCAACTCTATGAACAAACACGTGAAAGCCTTGCCATGCTCAAAATCCTGGCTCAAAGTAATGAAAGTCTTCGTAAGGGAAAAACAAGCCCACAAAAGGAATCTTTCAATCGTCTAAGAAAAAGGATAGAAGAGTATAAGAAATCATGAAATATTCTGCTCATCTTGCAGAGGATGCAGAAAACGACCTTTTTGATATCTTCCGTTATGTGGCAGAGGAAGATTCACCAGCCAAAGCAGAAAAACTTATTAACAACATCGAAGCTGTTTGCAATAAACTTGCTGATCTCCCTGAAAGGGAGCATATTCCGCCGGAGCTGGAACGAATCGGTATCTTCAGCTACAGGGAAGTACACTTTAAACCTTACCGAATAATTTATCAGATCCTCGAAAAAGAGGTTTTCATTCATTGTATCCTTGACGGAAGGCGCGATATGGAAGAGATTCTCCACCACAGAATGTTGAGGTAAGTTAAAAAAACAATTTAAAACATAGACATAACTTGCTTTTTTGCATCTATATAACACAATGACTTTACTTATCACATACCTTACCATCGCCATCGGTGTTTCTTTTATCTGCTCCGTACTGGAAGCTGTTTTATTGTCAATCACTCCCAGTTATGTGGAGAGTATGGCCAGTCAGCAACCTGCCCGGGGCAAAGTACTCATAAGCGTCAAAAACCGTCTCGATCAATCCATATCAAGCATACTCATATTAAATACTTTTGCACACACCATGGGTGCAGCCGGCGTCGGCGCTCAGGCAACCATTATCTTTGGCGCCCGTTGGGAAACATTGATCGCCGTTTTGCTGACACTGGCTATTCTTTATTTCTCTGAAATTATTCCAAAGACAATTGGCGCTACCTTCTGGCGTCAACTGGCTGTTCCCTCGGCACATACTATCCACTGGCTTATAAAACTGGTCTACCCCTTAATATGGCTATCAACACTAATCACTAAAATTTTTAGAAAAAAGGAACAACAGGAAATCAGCCGGGAAGAAATTATCGCATTAGCCTCATTGGGCCACAAAATGGGATCACTCATCAGCCAGGAAAATGAATACCTTGCCAATGTTTTGAAGCTGCGGGAAGTTAAAACGGAAGAAATCCTGACGCCACGTACCGTTATGCACAGCCTGAATGAAAAACTAAGCGTTAGTGAGGCCCTTGAGGATGAAAGGACAAAGCAATTTTCACGCATACCTGTCTATAGTGATGATCAGGACCACGTGACAGGTTTAGTCACCAATCGTGAACTTTTAATAGGCGAGCGTGAAGGAAAGTCTGACATGGCAATCAGCCATTTTTCCAAACCCATTACCCGTGTTTCAGAAAACCTCCAGGTACAAAAGCTTTTAGACCTCTTTATCAAAAAAAAGGAGCACCTCTTTCTGGTAGAAGATGAGTTCGGTCAGACAGCAGGCATCGTTACACTGGAAGATGCCATTGAAACCATGTTAGGCAGAGAAATCGTTGACGAGACGGATACCGTCGAAGACTTGCAGGAATTTGCTAAAGAAAAATACCGGGACCGATTAAGGCAGGACAAGAAGTGACAGCAGTCAAGGGGATCATGTCTTTGCGAGGAGGAACGACGAAGCAATCTCAAAAAGCCAGATTGAATATGACGGATAGATCGAAAAAAATATTTACAAATTAGATTGATTAGGATATAAAAAATAGAAAACTCTGGGGGAGTAAAGTGGGGAAGAGAGGAAAAATAAAAGAAAGATAAAAGCCCGGACTGGTAACGGTTTCGGGCTTTTATTATTTTGAAGTAAAGGGATAAGAAATATGGAGTTAGACAGAAACAAATTAAATTATGATTTCGGAGGTCAAGATGAAACCTAGAATATTTATTGCTTCTTCTGTGGAAGGTTTAGATATAGCTTATGGTGTTCAGGAAAATCTTGAATACGATGCTGAAATCACCGTGTGGGCACAAGGAATTTTCGAGTTGTCAAAAACTACCCTTGAAGACCTTCTTGATGCAATAAACAGCTTTGATTTTGCCATATTTGTTTTTTCCTTTGACGATATCGCAAAAATAAGAGGTGAAAATGTAAAAGCTGTTAGGGATAATGTTTTATTTGAATTGGGCTTATTTATTGGGAAGCTTGGTAAGAATCGATCTTTTTTTATAATGCCTAGAGAAGCAGATGAAATTCATCTTCCAACAGATATTCTTGGTTTCAAACCAGGCACTTTTGAATCAAATCGTGGTGATGGCAATTTACAGGCTGCGCTAGGCCCCTGCTGTAATCAAATAAGAAAAGCTATCAAAAAATTAGGTTGCTTCAGAGATGGTCTAGCAGAAATGTATGAGCCACTGGTTGGATTTCATGAAACATATAGGAAAGTCAATTGGTCATCTCTTCTTGAACGAGCTGACAGCAATATCGATATAGTAGCTTACTATTTTGACTCTTGGGTTAATGCAAATTATGAAGCTATAGTAAATTTTTTCAAAAAAAGGGATACAAAGATGCGTGTCTTTGTTGCTAATCCGGAAGATGATTTTATAATCAAAAACGTTCAAAGATTATTTCCTGAATATAGTGAACAAACAATAAATGAAAAAATTGAACATACGGGTGAACGTTTCAATAAAGCTGTTATTGATGCAGGTGGTGACCCAAATCGATTTGAATTTTACTATGTTCCGCATTTTCTCAATTATTCTGTCCAATGCGTTGACAACAATATTCTGGTGCTGTCAATTTTTGAAATGTTCCGTGAAATGAAAATTGATTCTCCTGCCCTTGTAATAAATCTTGAGATGTCAGATCATTTATTAAGGTTTTGGCAGAAAGAACTTGAGGGCCTAATAAGTAAATCCAAAAAAATTGAATTTGCGTAATACCCCGCTGTTATTGCGCCCTACATCGCTGGGTGCTATCATTTGAACACTTGTAATGAAATCAATCAAAGTTTCGAAAAATTTTATCAGGCGGCCCAAATATAGGATGAACACATGGATAGTATCTCATTAAACTTTTTCCCTCTGCTCAAACAAAACAATAATGCAACAATCTACAGGCAACAGGTCCAGGACAGCTCACAATCAAAAAGTGACGAAGATTTTCGTGTGAGCCTTCCCATGCAAGGAAAAGATGACGAATGGTTTTTGTTTGATGTTTCGGTCGACTCCAAGGATGGTTATGAAGCATACGAGTATGAATATACCCAGAATCCCTTTTTGACTGTTCATCTCATTTATCATGATTTTCTGGAAACGCTGAAAGCTAATGCTTGTGAGCTGGAATATTATATTCCTGAAAAAGCGATCTTTTTGAAAGAGGTTCGCTTTGTAACGGAAAAATTTGAAGACGGCAGCACCGAAATCATTGTTAAACCCTATTACCTAAAGGGAGAGAAACAGTTTGGCATACTAGTCGAACATAAATTCTCTCTGAAAAACAATCAGTCTTTTAATAAGCAGACGCAAATTCGTAGTTTCTCTCTAGATAAGTGCGGCAAACCGAATATCTACTTCTATAAGGACAAAAAGGCCACGATTGAGGCTTTTACGAAAAATGTACTTATGCCACTGCTGTCCGGCTCTAGTCTTGACATTGACAAGGACTTTTCTGCTCTCCCTGCGAAGCAGCTTGATGTAAAGACTTATCTAGTTGGTGGTGGAAAGACAGCAAAATCACAGTTTATGGGAATAAGGTCTAATGGCCCGTATCGACGAATGAATGATGAAGTTAGATATCTCTTCCTTTTTACTGAAAGAACTAGGTCCTTAGCAAGAGATATCTACCTTGGATTGGTCGGCAAGCTTTTTCCCGGCCAGTTCTCCGGCCTTGACAAGATGTTCTCTGTGCCAATTCATAAAGACATTGTAGAACATCATCTGGTAAGTACGTTTGATGAAACCGCCATACAAGATATCGAAAAGCAGGTCCAGCTGCTAAAAGCGTCTCATCCCACTAGAAAAGTAATGCTTGTAGCGGTCCTTCCGAAAGGCTTTAAAGGTGTAGAAGCGGCTTTCGATGCATACGGCTATCTCAAATTGATGGCATTAAGAAACAATACCTATTGTCAGGTCGTAACAGAAGACACTTTCTTCAAGAAAGACCAATTGAAATGGTCTGTCTCCAATATCGGGTTGCAGATATTTAGCAAACTTGGCGGCGCACCTTGGCTCGTGCAGCCCGCGAAGAGCAACTGTTTAATATTTGGAATTGGAAGTGTACAGGAGAGGGATAAGGGTAGCACAACTCGCTATACAGCGTATACCGTATGTTTGGATTCCAGTGGCGACTTTAAATATATCAAGCCACTGTCTTCCTCAAGCGATGAGTCGGCTTATCTCGATAGCTTAAAGACTAACTTGAAGGTCGTTTTGTCGAGTGAGCTTGGTGATCACTACAAATCGCTCGTTTTGCACCTCCCATACAAGATCAGTCGGAAGGAAATCGATATCATCAAGGCAGTAGTTTCCTATATTAGAGAGGCAGATGATTTTGAGGTCATAGTCATACGCGTCAATACAAAACACAAGTTTCTAGGATTTAGCGATCACAACACCTGTGTTCCTTACGAAAGTAGCTATGTGCAGCTTTCAGCGAACGAGTTTTTGATTTGGGCAGAAGGATTGCAGTATGGAAAAGAGGTATTGCATAAGCGAGTATCGGAGCCATTGTACATTGACTTCATTGAATCACGGGAAGAATGGTCGACAAAAAAGGAGTGTCTTCAGGATATTTTAAATCTAACAGGTGCTAACTGGCGTGGATTCAACTCAAAGGCCCAACCAATTTCGATCCTATATTCAAGGCTTATCGCGAAATTCATGAAGGAGTTTTCGCACCTAGAAAATGTAAATGATATGCGGATTGTTAGCGCTCAGTCTGTAGCGCCGTGGTTCTTGTAGAAAGGAGTGTAAAATGAGTTTAAGAGAAGATTCGTTGTTATTTCTCTTAGGGGCCGGAGCCAGTGTCGATGCAGGTATTAAGCATGCAAAGGCGATGACACTTGATATCGAAGAGAAGATACGATCAGACTCGGAATTCAAAGAGTTTTACGAGCTGTATAACTACTTGAAAAGCTCTATCATCTATCAGCGAGGACTTGTAGGTGCATTCGAAGATCAGACGGCGACCATCGAAGAGCTGTTAAACGTTTTATCGGAGATCAACCAGAAGCATCAGAACAAGCTATATCCATTTATAGGTGGTTGGAACATTCATCTGCTTAAAGTTGCGGGTGAAGAATTTGAGATGGTGGCAAAGCTTGATAAGCTGATACGTTCACAGCTTTTCCAGTGGATAAATATAAGCAACTACGACGAAGCGAGTTACTTTCGTGGGTTTAGAGACTTAGTGTCTGACATCGGTAGCGCCGTCCGTGTATTTACACTCAACTATGATATCTGTGTCGAAAAAGCGCTCGTGGGTATAGACTTTAGTATAGAACTAGGATTCAACGGTGACCGTGAATGGGAGGCATCGAAATTTGATGCAAACGAGAATGCAGACATTGTCCTGTATCTATATAAGTTACACGGCTCTATAGATTGGATAAGAGATGAGACTAATGGTGGGGTACTGAAGCTATGCGACAACCCCCAGCCAAATCCTGAACTTATCTTTGGTAACGCCGCGAAATTGAGTTCGATTGATCCTTACTTATTCTATGTACACGAGCTTCGAAAGTATTCGTTGAATGAGGCTTTGCGATTTATTGTTATCGTTGGC
The DNA here is from genome assembly GCA_029860075.1 of Deltaproteobacteria bacterium. NCBI lineage: Bacteria > Pseudomonadati > Myxococcota > Myxococcia > Deltaproteobacteria bacterium. Next base: position 37,595 of record JAOUBX010000003.1, read on the forward strand.
TATAGCTTCAGCGACGACTATGTTAATGGCCTTATCGCACAGGCAGCTACTCGTAGTGATTACCTTAATGTCTTGGTGGTAGCACCGATCTTCGAGGATAAGCAAAATCTTGTGTCAGCCCGTATTGAAGTGGAAAAGTCTCGTATTGCGACAATTCTGAACGTTGAGAAAGATCGAATTATCTACGAAAACTTAACCGCAAAGGAATTCTTCGAAGAAAAGATGGTACTTACTTACTTTTCCAACCTATCTGGCGCGGGCGACGATGATCCGTTCTGATAAAATACAATTTCCCAGACTGCAATTTCGTTACGCTCCATTACCGTTTGTGAGCTTGGATGTTATTTTTAGATTCCCGACTTCTCGGGAATGACATTTTATTCTTTTTCTCCCTTAATCACCCTCACCCCACCCTCCTCAAGACTAACAAGCCTCTTCTTATAAAGCGCCCCCACTGCCTTTTTATACCGTTTCTTGCTTACTCCAAAAAGCTCTTTTATCTCATCAGGCGAACTTTTATCAGTAACGGCAATAAATCCGCCACTCGCCTTTAAAGTCTCTAAAATCTGCTCTGAAACCTCATCAATCGCTTCATAACCCGGTTTATTAAGGGTTACATCGATCTTGCCGTCTTCCCTTACCTGTTTGATAAATCCTTTTGCCCTCTCCCCCTTATTTACAGACTGATAAAGATCGCTTTTATAAAGAAGCCCCCGGTGAGCATCATTTATAATCGTCTTGAATCCGAGATCCGTTTCTTCACAAATAAACAGTTCCACCTCGTCTCCATCCTGATAGTCCCCTTTATATAAATCAAGGCACCTGTCAAGTTTGGAGGTTCCCGCTATGCGTCCCGTTTCTTCATCGGAATAAATATAAACAATATATTCCCTGCCCTCTTCCATGCGATGCTTTTGTTCATTGAAAGGAACGAGGAGGTCCTTCTTTAGTCCCCAATCAAGAAAGGCCCCGAAATTAGTAACGGAAACGACTTTGAGACAGGCATATTGCTCCACCTGGGCATAAGGTTTTTCCGTGGTAGCAACGAGACGATCTTCCGAATCAAGGTAAACGAAGACCTCAACCACATCACCAAGCCTGTAATCTTCAGGTACATACTTTTTAGGCATCAGTATTTCACCAAGATCTTCACCATCAAGATAGACGCCGAAATCGACTTCCCTTATGATCATGAGCCTGTTTGTTTTACCTACCTGGGGATTTTCTGTTAAATCAGCTTCTGTTAGTTTCAATGATGTGCTCCTTTATTTAAGATATTGTCACTCTTACTTTTGACCACCCCTTAATCCCCTCCTAAAATAAGAGGGGAAACAAACCAGTTCCTCCCCTTGATAATGGTCTTGATACCCCCTGAGGGCAGGGGTCGGGGTGGTAAAATCTCTTTTATTCCAAAAAAAGAAATGGTCCTTGATGATTATACAACCACCCCTACCCCCTCCTTATCAAGGCGGGGAATTAATTGGTAAAAAGCAGGGATGACAATATAGAATAGATTTTCAACCTTACCCTAACCTCTACCCTCAAGGGAAATAAATCTCCCCTCCTTGGTTAGGAGGGGATTAAGGGGTGGTCGAAAGAAAATATAACAACATAAATGATAGTATTTTACTTATTCGAACTCTTCCTCAAGGGCTCAAAAAGATACTCCAGCCCATTCAACTTAATCTCATACACTGCTTTAAGCATTTCACCTAACTTACCGGATGGAAAACCTTTTTTAGAAAACCAGACCACGTAAGGTTCCGGAAGATCAACAAGGCGTGTGCCCGAGTATTTTCCGAAAGGCATCCTCATTTCATAGAGTTTTATCAGGTACCGGGGGTCAGGGGAGAGAAGCGTTCCCTCTTCTTCAGGGTGCGATACGTCAGGCATATTCAATGTCCGTATTGGCGGCTATTTCGTTACTGATGGTGAAGATATCGTCCATAGCGAGGTCATGAACATTAGAACGGCCGTTTATCCTGGACAGGACTTCCAGTTCCATACGTGTTGCGTCGTAGAAATTAACAAATCGTTTTACCGAATGGGGAATGGAAAAGCGGCTTCGAAGTTCTTTATCCTGGGTAGTGATTCCCACAGGGCAAAGACCCGTATTACAAATTCGATACTGCTGACAGCCGATTGCAACTAGCGATGCCGAGGCAAGCGCTACCGCATCGGCACCAAGGGCCAGAGCCTTGGCTATATCGGTACTGTCCCTGAAACCACCGGTAACACAGAAGGTGACCTTGCTTCCCACACTGTCAAGGTAGCTTCTTGCCTTTCTGATGGCATATACGGCAGGGAGGCAAACATTATCACGAATAAAGTTCGGTGCTGCACCCGTTGCACCTCCCCTGCAATCAATGGTTATGAAGTCGGGTTCAGCGGCAAGAACAAACTTTAAATCTTCCTCTACATGCCCTGCGGCAAATTTGACACCGATGGGTCTGCCTTTTGTCAGACTTCTAAGGTCAGCGATCATCTTTTTAAGATCTTCAGGAGAATTGATGTCATCCTGACGATTTGGGGAAATAAAATCCTCACCTGCTTCAATATTACGTACCTTCGCTATTTCTGGTGTTACCTTTTCACCGGGAAGGTGTCCCCCCATTCCGGGCTTGGCCGCCTGACCAAATTTAATTTCTACGGCATCTGCCTGCTTTATATACTCTTCATTACGGCTAAAGGCTGCCGTCCCTATTTCATAAATATAGCGGCTTGAATGCTCTCTCTCTTCAGGCAGCATTCCACCCTCTCCGGAACATGTAGCTGTTCCGACTTTTGAGGCTCCCATGGCAAGGGCAATCTTGGCTTCTTTTGAAAGGGCACCAAAAGACATGTGCGATACATAAAATGGAATATCAAGCTCAAGAGGATATTTAGCAGAGGGTCCGATGACTGTTTTTGTCGAGACCGCTTCATTCTCATTTAAAGGAAATCGGGAGAACTGTACGCCTTTGAATAGAATCATCTCAAGCCCGGGAAAGGGCCGCCTCGTTCCCATGGGAGAAATTTCACTTTTGCCCGTTATGGCCAGCTTCTGAATAGTGGTAAACTTCTCTTCTTTTTCGTACTCAGAGCGGCTCCACGGGGAAAGATAATCAACAAGTTCGGCATGAGCTTCAAAGACTGAAGGCTCCTCTGTCTTTTTCTCTTCTTTAACAGGAGGAGAACCAACAGCTTCGAATTTATCGCTAGATGCACTGCAAATGGGACATTTATCGGGCGGGTATTCGCCCTCGGCTACATATCCGCAAATGGTGCATCGCCATTTAGTTGCTGATTTACTCTCTGCCATGAACATTTCCCCCTCACCCTAACCCTCTCCCACCAGGAGAGAGGGGATTTAATGAATAATTAATGTACTTATTTAATCGAAGAAAGATCCCTCACAGCCCCCCTGGCCGCACTTGTCGTAAGCGCCGCATAGGCCTGCAACGCCTGAGAAACAACTCTTTCTCTTGCGACAGGCTTCCATGCTTTAGAACCTTTGCCATTCATCATCTGCCTGCGATGGTCAAGCTCTTCTTCCGACAAGTCTATTTCTATCTTCCTGTTAGGGATATCTATATTAATTGTATCACCCTCTTCGATGAGACCGATGTTACCCCCTTCGGCAGCTTCAGGTGAACAGTGACCTATAGAAAGGCCCGATGTACCACCTGAAAAACGCCCGTCTGTGATGAGCGCACATTCCTTGCCCAGGCCTTTAGATTTAAGATAACTCGTAGGGTAGAGCATTTCCTGCATGCCCGGTCCCCCTTTTGGGCCTTCGTAACGAATGATAACTACATCACCTGCCTTGATTTTATCACCAAGAATGGCCTCTACAGCATCATCCTGGCTTTCAAAAACCCTTGCAGGACCGCTGAATTTAAGAATAGACTCATCGACGCCTGCCGTCTTAACGATGCAGCCTGCAAAGGCCAGATTACCGAAGAGAACGGCAAGACCACCATCTTTGCTGTAGGCATTTGCCGCGTTGCGTATACAGCCATTTATGCGATCAACATCAAGATCGGGCCAGCGACAATCCTGACTAAAAGCCTGCTGGCTCGGCACACCTGCCGGACCTGCAAGAAAAAGTTTTTTTGTTGCTTCATCTTCATTCACTGCAATGTCCCATTTTTCGATAGCCGCTCCCAGGGTGGTACTATGCACTGTTTTTGCATCACTGTGAAGAAGTCCCGCCCGGTCAAGTTCACCTAGTATTCCAATAACCCCTCCCGCCCTGTGCACATCTTCCATATGGTACTCCTGTGTCGAAGGAGCCACCTTGCAAAGATTAGGCACTTTACGTGACAAACGGTCAATATCAGCCATGGTAAAATCAACATTTGCCTCATGGGCGGCAGCCAGAAGGTGAAGTACCGTATTGGTAGACCCACCCATGGCAATATCGAGGCTCATGGCATTTTCAAAGGCCTCGAAGGAAGCAATCGACCGGGGAAGTGCTGATTCGTCATTTTTCTCATAATATCTCCTTGCCAGTTCGACACTGAGTCGTCCCGCTTCGAGGAAAAGCGCTTTCCTGTCGGCATGAGTGGCAAGAAGCGAACCGTTGCCGGGAAGGGCCAGACCGAGCGCTTCGGCAAGGCAATTCATTGAGTTGGCCGTAAACATACCCGAACAGGAACCGCAGGTAGGACAAGCGGAATGTTCGATAGCATCGACATCCTCATCGCTTTCATTAGGATCAGCTGCTGAAATCATTGCATCGACAAGGTCAAGCTTGACATCCTTGCCGTGAAGTGAGGTTTTGCCGGCTTCCATTGGCCCGCCGGAGACAAAAACGGCGGGAATATTAAGACGGAGCGCCGCCATCAACATGCCCGGTGTGATCTTGTCACAGTTGGATATGCAGACCATGGCGTCGGCACAATGGGCATTAACCATATATTCAACGGAGTCTGCAATAATATCCCGTGACGGCAGGGAATAAAGCATTCCGCCATGCCCCATGGCGATACCGTCATCGATGGCAATGGTATTAAATTCCTTCGCTACACCACCGGCCTTTTCAATTTCACGGGCCACCATCTGGCCCAGGTCTTTAAGGTGAACATGACCGGGAACAAACTGGGTAAATGAATTGACGACGGCAATAATGGGCTTTTGGAAATCTTCATCCTTCATTCCCGTGGCTCGCCAGAGCGCACGGGCGCCTGCCATATTACGGCCGTGGGTGGTTGTGTGTGAACGATATTTGGGCATTTAAAAACTCCTTTAATTTAAATAGTACGCAGATTATCCAATATTTACTATGGAAAGGTCAAGGTCGGGAGAGCCTGAATAACCACAAAGTCACAAAGTACACAAAGGAAATTCATTAAAATGCTAGAGACAATAGTGCTGCAAAGGCGACTGGTTTATTTAAATCAACTATTTAATAATCCTTATCTTCAGGAGAAGTATGCAGTAGCGTTGAAGTTTAAAAACATGGCTTGATTCTGTTCAGTTATTGAGATAATTCTTTTCTAATACTCTGTGCCCTTTGTGCCTTTGTGGTTAAAGTTGTTTCCTTACTTCCATTTCTTCAAAAACTCTCTCATTTCCTCCTCACTTCCCTCACCGACGATATGTTCCTTTTTTCTCGCCAGTCCCTTGGCATAGAGCGGATCATAATAATGATAAAGCAGCTTTTCTATCCAGATTTTATGGAGGTGAAAAGAGCCGCTTGTTTTCATCTCTTCTATAGCATTTTCAAGATCGCTGATGCACTCTGAATAGAGGAGTCCTCCAAGACGCTTTTTTATTTTCTCAAAGGGGGCGCTGTAAATTTTATAGAGCGCCCCGTAAGGATCATGCTCGTCTTTGATGATCTCCCATCTGGCCTTAACATACTCATTTAAAATAATTTTAGCCCTGTCGGGACGGGGGATTTTGAGGACAAAAACGGGTGATTGTTTCTTCTTTTCATAGAGTGAATGAGGCAGAGTTACCCCTCCTATGGTAGCACTTTCATCTTCAATAAGGATAAAGGATGACGTTTTTTTCTCTTCCTTTAGCAATGCAATGAAGACGGCATTTTCGAAGTTTATCTGTGTCGGCTGGGCTGTGGGATTATGACCGAAGGCGGAACCGCGGTGATTGGCAAAGCCTTCAAGATCGATCCCCTTATAACCTTCATTAATGAGGTTATTCAAAATTGTTGTTTTTCCCGACCCCGTATATCCTGAGATAACAAAAAATCTATTATTTTCGACCTCTTCTTCCAGCTTATTTATAAGATAGTTCCTGAGTCGCTTGTAGCCGCCTTTTACAAGGGCCACCTCCCTCCCCTCCTCCTTAAGCCAGCTCTGGGCGATTTGGGACCGTAAGCCCCCTCTGAAACAATAAATAACGACAACAGATGATTTATCCGCTACCTGAAGCCACCTGCCGGTCTTTCCCTTTCTGTCGTCACCGTATACGAGGCTGTATCCGAGCTTTATAGCCTCCTCCCTGCCTTCATTTTTATAGCAGAGCCCCACCTTATGGCGCTGTTCGTTATCGAGTATGGGAATATTGATTGCTCCGGGGAAAGCACCCTGGGCGAACTCTACAGGAGATCTTACATCAATTAGCGGAATATCCTCGAGAAAGAGACTTTTTAGTTCTCCATTGTAATAATTAACAGCCATCATTAACGCACTTTCATTTGATAGGCATATAATACGTGAAGAGCTTTATGAGGTAAAGAGGCATTTAAAGAAAGATAATTCATTGACAGCCTCAAGGAGAAAGCCGTAGACTGTAAATACAGGACATATTATTCTTTCAGCCCCTATAAAGGAGCATTCATGTTATATGGTTAACGGGATACGAAATCGATGGCTGCCGCTGCTCGGTATTGCCTTTACCTTTTCCCTCTTTCACCTGGGAACATGGAGTGATGCAGGTCAATCCTATCCCGTTAAAAAAGGAGCCCTCCTTGTAGCTCAACCAAAAATCAGCGCTTCTATCTTTAAAGAATCGGTTGTACTCATCACCCACCACAGCAAAAAGAACGGGACTCAGGGCCTCATTATCAACAAACCGAGCGGCCATTCTCCCGATGACATTCTTCCACCCGATTCAGGGGCTGAAAAGCTCTATGAGAAGCTCTTCATCGGCGGCCCTGTTATTCTGGCGGCGCCTACCCTTCTCATCGATACGGAAATCCCCCCGGAAGGCGCTATTAAAATCTTCAGCCATGTTTATTTAAGCATGTCCCTCCATAAGGTTTTAAATGAAGAAAACAGCAAGAGGCATTCCGAGCTAAGGATATACGCCGGAATGTCGAGTTGGGCTCCGGGCCAGCTGGAGAGGGAAATTGCCAGAGGGGACTGGCTTCTTTTGCGTCCCGACTCAAAAATGGTATTCAGTGAAAATCCGGAAGTTATCTGGGAAAAATTGATAAAAAGATACGAAGAGGGAGGACGAGGAATACTCATATAATCAAACAAATTTTATTAATGTTACACCTGAAATAACCCTCCTATCTCACCATAATCCTTAACAAATTTCTTCTCTCTTGCTTCTTCCAGCATTGTCAGTTCCTCGGGATTACCCCTGAAATAAGCAAGTTTAACCCGATTACGTGCATTTAAGATTTTTTTCAATAGATCAATCTTATCCACATCAATCGTCTCAAGCAGCTTTACGTTATGAATAAGGCCCGGAAGTTTTGACAATTTATGATAGATCTGGTCATCATAGGCCTTGACGGCATACATAAATTTTGAAAGGTATTCTCCCTGTAGAGAGTTTTTCCCCAAAGATGACCTGTATGAAAGGTCTCTCCCCAGGGCCAGGGCGGCGGCGGAAAATCTTTCCGTCCAGTAAGCGCCCATGCCGATAATAAGCCCCTTTGCAAAGTTCCTCAAATCCTCTTGATCGAAATTGGCTATTTCCGCCTTCCATTCATCTTCACCTGCCCGGCAGGTGAAGTCATCAAGGAGAAAATAAATATTCGGCTCTATAGTCAGGTAAGGATCGCAGCAGGAAAAACTGCTGCCAACCTGGATGAGCACAAACAAACTGTTATGAACTAGATACGTCTCTGACACTATTCTTCCGGTAATTTTTCTGCCCAACGGTCATAATGAATAAGTGATTCAAGGGGAAGTCTGGGCAACCAACCCACTTTTTCAAGTTCCGGTTTTTCATGAAAACCGGTAACATAACCGACACACAGGTAGGCAATAGGAACAATGCCGTCAGGAATATTAAGCGCCCTTTTCAGGGCCTTGTGATGAATAATACTTACCCACCCCGCCCCAAGGTTTTCCGCCCTCGCCGCGAGCCACAGATTTTGCACAGCACATACGGCGCTGTATAGGTCCATCTCCCGGTTTGCCGTTCTGCCGATTACTGCGGGGCCTGTTCTTTTACGGTCACAGGTTATGCAAATCCCCAGTGGCGCTTCCATTATACCCTCCAGTTTAAGCTCCTTATAGCTTGCCTGCCTCTCCCCGTCAAACATTTGCACAGCTTCATTATTTGCAACTTCAAAAGCTTCTTTAATACGGCTTTTGACAGACTTATCTTTTACAACAATAAAATCCCATGGCTGCATAAAACCGACACTGGGAGCATGGTGCGCTGCTGTTAATATTCTTTTAAGCACCTTTTCCGGCACCGGGTCGGGCTTAAATTCCCCACGCACGTCACGCCGATTAAAGATGGTTTTATAGACGGCTTCCCTTTCTGCCTCATTAATTTCCAACAAATGACTCCTTATGATCTTCTTTTTATCATTCTAATCGATATTCCCGCATAAAAAAGGGTAATTGTATTTTTTTATTTATCCTTTTCCGCCGCAGCCACCGTCAAATCCTTCGGGTACTCTATGAGCTTCTTCAGCAAAGTATTAAAATGAAGTGAAAAGAGCAGTTATCATAAAAATATTATTATAGCAGCTGATTCACTTTTAAAAAAATCCTTTTTCAAATTTTGCTTATCTCATGTCTGTCAGCAGCAGTTACCCGATGAAGATTCACCACTGCAATCGCAGGAAGGCTCGCCGCCGTACAACATGGAATTTATAATAGCCGCTGCACAGCCCACTCCATTATCGACATTTATTGCTTTAAAAGCGCAGTTCATCATACATGCCCCGCATTCCATGCAGAGGTCCCTGTCTGAAACAGCCACTTTCTTTTCATGCCGTACAAAAACAGCATGGGGGCAGACGTCAATACATCTTAGGCAACCGGTACATTTGTCGGGGAAATATTCAAGGGTCGCCACATTACTCAGGTATCTCATAATATAATCCTCCATTCAAGCGCTTTCTGGGCGATAAGCAAGAGCAGCGAGATAACAATCCCTGATTTATAGAGAGGAAAAGCATACTTAAGCTCCTTTACTACGCCCGACATATTTGTGAAGGTTGTAGCTCCCGTAAACTGAAGAGCCAGATAGGAACTGAGAAGCGGAAAAAAGATATAGCTGAATATGATTAACAGCGGACTCATGCCTGCCGTCATGCCTGTTCCGAAGCTGAATACGATGAGAGCAGCCAGTCCCGCTATCCAGCCCTTGATTGCAAAGGAACGAAAAGGAATGAAAGGGAGCACTACCGGTGTAATAAATGCGCCTGCCAGAACAGACAGAAGGCCCAGCCCGATAAAAAGAAGCCCCTCATGATAAGCTTTGTCAAAAAGAATGCCCGACCTGTCTATGCCGGAATAGACAAGTACGAGAAGAGCGTAAATACCGAACTTTTTCATAACGGCATTTAATTCGATGGGCGTAAGAATGAGGCGGTCGAGCCACTTGAACTGAACAAGCCGCATCTCCTTCGTTGCCTTTCGTCCCGCTTCAAGGTAGGCTGGTATGTCTGAGGCCTCGACAGGACCATAGTGGAGATGGAATCCACTTTGTTCCTTTACAACATGAGCCTTAATACCGACACCACCCAGTTGGGGAAGGATAAGCCGCCTGTGGCTGACTATCCCTTCAAGGCCCGTCACTTTGATCCTTTTAACCAGTTCATCAGTACTGAAGGTTCCCTTTCCTGCGGCGCACCAGACATTGATTCCCTTTGTATCAAGAACAAGTATCCATCCGTCGAGGCCCTTAAGTTCCCTCCTCAGAATGTCGAAAGTGAACTTGTAGTTGGCCGTTACAAAGACTTCCGCTTTCTCGTCAGGTTCGCCTATCTTGTATAAACCGGGGTTAACCATATAGGTGTTTCTAAAAGAACCCGATCTGGCCTTTATCCGCCCCCAGTGATCCCTTGCTGTCCAATGAGAATCGACAGCAGTAATATTCTGTGATTCCTCACCAGTTATAGACTCAACGGAGGAGTCGGTACAGCAACTCTTTTCTACAGGCTCTTTCGGTGGAGCAGGACTGCAACAGGAATTTACACTATTTTTTTTATCTTTCATAACTATTCCCCTGTCATTGTCATTCCCTACTGTAAATGGTATTGAATGCGTCGAGAATTAAAATGCACAAACTTTTTTAAATGATGCCCCATCTCGACAGGCTCAGGGTGACTAAATGTTGCCTAAGGTCATGCTGAGCCTGTCGAAGCATATAAAAACTAAAGCACATCCATAATAACGGGCCCCAGCTTGTCCTTCATCATATCCACAAGTTCTTCCGCTTTGATAAGCGTAATGCAGCAGACTTTACCCTCTTTTTCCCAACTCGTGAGAACCAGTTTATCGCCTGCCTCTATTTCCATCTTTGCCCTCAAATCCTTGGGCAGAACCATCTGGCCCCGTTCATCGACGCTTATAATGGATTCTACCTTACATGAACTGTCATTTTCAGCTGTACAGCAGGACCTGTCATCTTTCCTTTTCATGGTTCTTTTCTCCAATAGTTAAAATTAGAATAATCTGATTTTTCAGTATTTTCTGATTATAGCTTTTGCATAAGGTTGCTGTCAAGAGTTCTTCAAAAGCAAAGATATGCGATTCCGGGAGGTTTTCCGGTCATGCTTGCCAATGCGGCAGGAGTCTATTATTTTGAACTGTAAAGTATCTCAGGTAATTTACAGGGAAAGCATAAAGAAGGGTATCTCGAATATGCCCTTTCACAGATATTCTCACCCAAACAGAAAGAGCGCTTTAAAAAGAAAGGGGCAGGGAAGCTTCTCAGCAAAACAAAAGGAGAGTACTATTATTATTTATGTCATTTCGTGAGGCTGGCGGATAGTTTTTTTCTGACAGCCTTGACGGGATTTTTTATTGATACCCCTTTAATGTGACATCTCATCTTCGATGATTTCCATCAATCTATTTAATGAAACCGGTTTTGCAACCAATTGATAATTTCCTAATTCCTTAATACGTTTTAACGTTGAATCATCGCCATAACCTGAAACAAAAATTATTTTTATCCCTTTATTAATGGACAGGATCTCCTTTGCCGCATCAACACCATCTATTCCGGGACCAAGGCAGATATCCATGAGGATAAGATCGGGGCTATTTTCTTTTACGGCCTCTATGGACATTTCACCCGTTTCCACAGGTTTAAAAACATGGTAGCCCATTTTATCGAGCTTACTTTTATAGAGCATGGAAATAATTATTTCATCCTCAACAATCAGCACTTTACTCTTCTGGCCCATATCAAATCCTTTGTTTATATTTTCTTTCCTTAAAAGAAACTTCATAAGACGTGCCCAACGAACCGTCAGTGACAATGTCGCCGTTCAGTTGCTTTTTCACTATGGAAGAAACAATTTGAAGACCGTAAGATTTGACCTTATTAAAGTCAAACCCTTCAGGCATACCAATGCCGTTATCAGAAATTTCGATCTTTATCGTCTCATCTTCCTTCCTGTTAACAGCGATACGGATAGATCCTGTCCTCTCCTCGGGAAAGGCGTGTTTAAAGGCATTTGTCAGCAATTCATTAATAACGAGCCCGCAGGGGACAGCCGAATCAATATTGAGAAGAACCTCTGCAAGGTCAAGGTTAATGGAAACCCGCCCTTCAGCAGATGAGTAGACCTCTCTCAGGTGCAATATGAGATCCTTGATAAAATCTCCAAGGTCAATCAGAGAAAGGCTTTTTGACTGATAAAGTTTCTCATGCACAAGGGCCATCGACATGATCCGGTTTTCTGTATCTTCAAGTATAGCAGAAAATTTATCATCATCAACAAACTGCGATTTGAATGACAGCATGGCGCATATAACCTGCATATTATTCTTTGTTCTGTGATAAATTTCTCTTAAGAGCACCTCCTTTTCACTTAGTGACGCTTTAAGGGCCTTATTTGTCGATCTCAAGGCTTTTGTTCGCTCTGCAACCGTCTGCTCCAGTTCGGTATTGGACTTTTTTAACTGCATTTGAAGATAATGAATGGTAAGATGCACATTCACACGGACCAAAACCTCTTCGCGCTGGATCGGTTTGGTTATGAAATCCACCCCTCCCACCTTAAAGCCCTGCACCCTGTCACGCATCTCCTGCAATGCGCTTATGAAGATGACCGGCACCACTGCTGTGCGTTCGTCCTGTTTCAGTCTTCGGCACACTTCAAAACCGTCCATGCCGGGCATTTTTACATCAAGCAGGATCAGATCAGGAGAATTAGCGAATGCCGACTCAAGCGCCAGGTTCGGTTCCCTCGCCGGTCGCACCTTATAACCCTGGTCCATCAGTATGCCCGTCAAAAGCTGAAGGCTTTCAGGACTGTCATCAACAACCAGAATTTCATATTGATTTTCCATTTTTATCTCCTGTGGCCGCCGTCTTTTAATCAATTACTGTCTCCCTTTGAGCAGTTCCAGTATTCGTTCGAAGCGAAATTCCCCGAGCAGCAGTTGCAGCCCACTGGCGATCTCAGGGTGCTCACTGCGAATTCCTTCGATTAATTCACCGGTGGCCGAAATATCCAGTCTGTGAGCAGAGGCCCTCAAAGCCTGTCTCCGTTCAGACGACAGGTCCACCATCATCCCGGCAGTAAGCATATTTGCAGTTTTGGACAATGCCCTTGTTCTTTCTTCTTCATAAGTATAGCGCACACCCAACTGATGTGCCATAGTATCAAAGATTTCATGGGATTTGTACGGCTTGAGCACCACATCATCGCAGCCTGCTTCTATAATTCTCTTGCGCTGCTCCTTCAAGGCGCTGGCAGTAATGGCAACGATCTTCACCCTGTCACCGCCGGGAAGGGAGCGGATTTTTGCTGTGGCCTTATAGCCATCCATCACGGGCATGCGCATGTCCATGCAAATGAAGTGGGGCTGCCATTGTTCAAATAGACCGATAGCCTCCTCACCGTTTTCTGCCTCCTTTATAAGGAATCCCGCCTCAAGCAGCAGGCTGCTTAACAATATCCGGCTGTCCCTGTTGTCTTCAACAACCAGGATGCGCCACTGAGGCTGGCCTTTTTCAATTCCCAGCACAGCCGGCTTGTTCGCATATATGCCGGCAAACTCCGAGTCCTTAGCCAGGGTAACAGGCAACTCGACATGAAACAGCGAACCCTGACCGGGTGTACTGGTGACAATGATCTCTCCACCCAACAGTTCAATGAAAGATTTGCTAATGGCCAATCCCAGCCCACTGCCCTTGAGATCCTTTCGGGCGGGCCCAACCTGAACAAAGGGGTCGAAAATTCGTTCCCGTTGCTCCGGCGCTATGCCTATCCCGCTGTCTTCCACCTCGATCTGCAGTGTAACAGTTAAAGGATCCTCTGCTGTAGACAGTGTACGGGCGCGCAAGGCAACCCCACCTTTCAATGTAAATGTTACCGCATTGCCAAGCAGGTTGATAAGTACCTGACGGAGTTTGACGACGTCCGTTTTTACGTGTTTGACCAGCGCCGCGTCGAGTTCCAGATTAAAGTACAATCCTGCATTCTCGGCGCGCAGATCAAACATGTGTCCCATATCCTTAAGCATGAGCGGCAGATCGAAAGCCACTCTTTCCAACTCCACATGGCCCGCCTCTATTTTTGAGAGGTCCAGCACATCATTGATCATGTTTAACAGGTGCTCACCGCTGCGATTGATAATACCGACTTTCTCTCTTTGACAGGCATTCGTTTGGCGGTCACGGCCCAGCATTTCTGAAAAACCGAGAATGGCATTGAGCGGAGTGCGTAACTCATGAGATATGTTGGCAAGAAAGAGGCTTTTGGCCCGGTTGGCAGTTTCAGCGGCTTCCTTGGCTAAAAGAAGCTCTTGCTCCACTGCTTTCTGTTCGGAAATATCCAGCGCTGCAAGAACAAGCCCCGTTACTTTACCCTCTTCGTCAAATAGAGGAACCTTTCGGCTAAAGTAAGTATGTATCTTTCCATCAGGATAGGGAATCTCTTCCTGTTGCAGACTTTCCCTTCCTGTGGCCATGATTTTTTCATCGAAATCCCTGATAGACTCAGCGACAGAAGAAGGAAAAATTTCGGCGTCCACTTTTCCCAGGGCTTGCTCCCGTTTAACACCCGTCGCTTGCTCAAAGTTGGTATTGACGAGAAGATAGCGTCCCTTACGGTCTTTTAGCACCAACACAACGGGAACGGTATCTACCACCAGTTGCAAACGCCTCTCGCTTTGCTGAAGCGCTATTTCCGTCCTTTTGCGGGCCGCCACCTCCCGGCGAAGACGCCAGTTCCAGTAGCCAAAGGCCAGCAGCAGCAAAACAGCCCCGGCAAGCACCTGCCACAACAGGGAATAGTCGAATCCATTTTTATATTCCAGGGCCACCCATTTTTGGGCGATGGCCAGCCGCTCCTCCTCAGATATGGTGTCCAGCGCTTTTTGAAGAATACCGACGAGCAAAGGCTGGCTCTTGACTACGCCAAAGCCCATGCCCTCTGTCTCAATACCGGTGGGAGCGGCAATTTTCAGGTTGGTAAGACCGTGCTTGCGAATATAGAAGGCAGAAGTGGCCATGCTGTTTACCGATGCCTCCACTTGCCCCGTCATGACCGCTTGCAGGGAATCAAAGACCGTTTCATAGGGCGCCAGTTTAAGCGAGGGATAATCACGCGCCAGGATTTCCTGCGTCACATATCCTTTGGGTACGGCAACACGCTTGCCGGTGAGGTCCGCAAGTCCGCCGATAAAAGGATAGTCCTCTTGTGTAACAATTACCCAGGGGTAATTAACATAGGGTTCGGTAAAGTACAGGTATTCGCTTCGTTCCGGTGAAGGGGTGAGCAGGGTAAGACCATGGGCTTCACCCGCTTTTGCACGTTCCAGCGCTTCACTCCAGGAAGCGATTTGGGGCAGTACTTCAATTGCTGTACCGAGACGATGGCCGATGAGGTCAAGGTAATCCGCAGCAATACCCACGTAGCGGCCCCGCTCATCGATCCATTCGTAAGGCGCAAAGGAGGGATCATAGGAAAGACGGATGACGGGGTTGCTCTGCAGCCAGGCCCGCTCTTCCGTCGTCAAATCGATCCCTGTCGATTGGAGCGCCGGCACGGCAGTCTTTTCTTTGGGAATTTGCGCTGAACCGGCAAAGGCAGGGAGTATAATGAGGAGAAGAAATAACAAGGAAGAAAGATGCCTTGCCGGGCTCCCGATTAAAGACATGCGGGCCATCCTGTCTTTAATCATGGGAGGCAGGTATCTGCCGCTGCAGTTGATAATATTTTTATATTCCACTTTCAATTAGTATCCCTTCCACCGAATGAAGGATTTGGGCTTACTTATATTATGAAGGACTCATAGATTGAGCACCATAAAAAAATGCGCCCGCCGGGGATTAAAACAAGAGAGATGGTTTTATGACGGCCATTCAATGTTTTCCTCCCAGCAGTTCCAGTATTTTTTCGAAACGAAACTCCCTGGCCAGCAATTGCAGGCCCCTGGCGATCTCGGGGTGCTTGTTGCCAATCTCTTTAATCGCGCCATCGGTAGCCGGGATATCAAGCTTGAGCGCAGCCTCCCTCAAAAGCTCTCTCAGATCAGGCGGCAGGTCCGTCAACATGTCCGAAGTGAGGGTAATTTCCTCTTCATCGGCTTTCACTTCCTTTTCTTCTTCATAAGTGTAACTTACATCCAGATACCGCTCCAGAGCATGAAAAATCTCACGCCTTTTGAAGGGCTTTGTGACAACTGCATTGCAACCTGAATCAAGAATTCTCTTGTGCTGTTCCCTTAAGGCGCTGGCAGTGATGGCGACAATTTTCACCTTATTACCCTTCGGCAAGGAGCGGATTTTTGCCGTTGCCTCATAGCCGTCCATGACAGGCAAACGCATGTCCATCCAGATAAAATGAGGCTCCCACTGCTGGAAAAGGTCAACAGCCTCCTTACCATTTACCGCTTCCCTGATTTCAAAGCCTGCCTCTTTAAGCAAGCTGCTCAGCAGGAGCCGGTTTTCCATATTATCTTCAACGACCAGGATGCGCCAGGAGGGCTGTCCCGGTTCCAGTCCCAGTACCTCACGTGGGGCGGCCTTAACACTCATTGCCTCAACGGCTTCTGCCTGGGCCACCGGCAGTTCAACAGAAAATAGCGTCCCTTTACCGGGCCTGCTCTCAACACTGATTTCACCACCCATAAGCTCAACGAAAGACTTTGTAATAACGAGACCCAGCCCGCTGCTCTTTGAACCGTTCTGGTCCTCTTTTGCCTGGAAAAAGGGTTCGAAAATACGATCCACATACTCGGGCGAAATGCCCGGTCCGCTGTCTTCCACTTTCAGTTGGAGTATGGTCATGCCGGGCTCACCTTCTACAGGCATCGTTCGGGCATGCAATGAAAAACCGCCTTCCCTGCTATACTTTAGGGCATTGCCCAGCAGGTTGATAATAATCTGGCGCAGCTTGCCCACATCGGTCTTGACGTAGCGGGACAGAGCCTGATGAAGCGACAGTTCAAAAGCGAGGCCGGCCTTCTCGGCGCGTACCTCAAACATTTGCCCGATATCCTTCAGCATGAGTGGCAGGTTGAAGGACTCAGGCTCCACCTCTACGTGACCGGCCTCTATTCTGGAAAGGTCCAGCACATCGTTGATCATATTTAACAGGTGATCACTGCTGCGATTAATGATGGCTATCTTTTCTTTCTGTTCTTTGGAAGTATAACGATCATATCCCAGCATTTCGGCGAAACCGATGATTGCGTTCAATGGCGTGCGCAACTCATGGGACATATTAGCGAGGAAGCTGCTCTTTATGCGATTGGCCGTTTCAGCCGCCTCTTTGGCCTCTTTCAATTCATTTTCCGCCTCTTTGCGCTCGGTAATATCCTGAACGGTTCCACTCATGTAAGTCGCTTTTCTTTCCTCATTCCAAACAACCTTTCCCATCTCGTGGACGGTGCGAACACTTCCGTCGGGCCGCAACACCCGGTATTCTACTGAATAGTGTTCATGGGGATCATTCATCGCTTTTTCTACCGCTTCGGCAACCCTGGCGCGGTCATGGGGATGGACAGATTGAAGAAAAGCCTCATAGGTAGCGCCGAATTGTTGCGGCTGCAAACCGAATATACGATAGATCTCATCGGACCAGAGCAGTACATCGGTAACGATATTCCACTCCCAGTTACCGCAGTGGGCCATCTTCTGCGATCTTGTAAATGTTTCAATCTCACTTTTCTGCGTTTCCAGTTCCTCGCCCAACTGCGGCAACCACTTTCTGAGCAAGAGAAAGACGATAATGACGGCCGCAATAACATTGACCATTTTAGGGATAAAGACATATTGCGGCTGGACGAGAAATTCATATATGTACTCAGGAAAAAGCCCTACACGCGCTGTGTACCAACCACCGAAATAGAGGCTCTCAAAAATAGTACGAATGGCGTCGATAAAGAGCACCCACAGCAGAAATCTCATGGCAGTGCTCCTGTGCCGCCAGTCACGGATCGCACGAAGATAGAGCAAGAGGACCATGCCCCACAGGATGACAAGCGACCAGTAAGTGATGGGTGTAAGCCAGACAAAGATATTCTCATTCATAAGGATTCCCCTTTTTTCAACAGCTCCAGGATTTTTTCAAAGCTGAACTTACCGGCCAGTTGCTGAAGTCCGTCAGCAATCTTCGGATGCTTATGGGCGATACGTTTGATCGCTTCATCGGTAGCCGAAATATCCAGCTTGTGTGCCGCCTCCTGCAAGGCCTGCCTTAGTTCAGCAGGCAGGGCTGCCATCATCTCTCCGGTGAGAACGATTGCCGGCTCAGCCACCACCGCTGCCTTCCCCTCTTCATAAGAATAGCGCAGTCCCAGCTGTTCAGCCATAGTCTCAAATATTTTATGCCTCTGGATGGGTTTATTTACTACTTCATCGCAACCTGCATCCAGAATTATTTTTCGCTGTTCCTTTAAGGCACTGGCAGTAATGGCAACGATTTTCACCTTGTCACCTCCGGGCAGAGAGCGGATACCTGCCGTCGCCTCATAGCCGTCCATGACAGGCATGCGCATATCCATCCAGATGAAATGAGGCTCCCATTTTTTAAATAATTTAACAGCCTCTTTGCCGTTTTCCGCCTCCTTTACCTTAAATCCCGTCTGGAGCAGCAGGCTGCATAAAAGGAGCCGGTTATCATAATTATCTTCAACAACCAGGATACGCCATGGAGGCTGTCCCGGCGCCAGTCCCAGTACGGCCGGTTTTTCCCTTTCCTTTTCAGCAGCCTCTGCGGCCTCGGCCAGAGTAACAGGCATCTGGACAATAAACCTGGAACCCTCGCCGGGTTGGCTTGTGACGCTGATCTCTCCCCCCATCACTTCAACGAAGGACCTGGTAATGGCCAGCCCCAGTCCGCTTCCCTTGACAGACGATGGGGAAGGTCCTGCCTGGACAAAGGGTTCGAAGATACGTTCCTGTTCCTCGGGCGCAATACCCGGACCGCTGTCCTCTACTTCCATTTGCAGGGTAGCCTTTTTGGCATCATCTGCTGCAGGCATGGTGCGGACACGAAGTGAAACTTCACCTTCAGCCGTAAAGGCTACCGCATTGCCGAGGAGGTTAATAAGGATTTGACGCACTTTACCGCTGTCCGTTTTAACGTATCGTGCCAATAGGGGATCGAGGGTCAGCCGGAAGCGCAGTCCGGCACTTTCGGCGCGAATCTCCATCATTTGTCCAATATCATTCAGCATGAGCGGCAGATCAATTACTTCGCTTTCCACTTCAATTCTTCCCGCTTCGATTTTGGAGAGGTCAAGCACATCATTAATCATGTTGAGCAAGTGCTCTCCGCTGCGGTTGATAATGGAGAGCTTTTCCTTCTCATTGGCAGTGGCCTCGCTTTCACGGACCAGCATTTCCGAAAAGCCGAGAATGGCGTTGAGCGGTGTGCGCAGTTCATGGGACATATTGGCCAGGAAGACAGACTTGGCCTGATTGGCTGATTCGGCTGCTTTTTTGGCTTGTTTAAGTTCCTTCTCTACCTGCTCACGTTCAGTTATTTCGGCACGCAATTTGATGGTACGGTCTTCTACTAATTCTTCGAGATGGTCACGATATCGCGCCAGTTCATCTTCCGTCTGCTTTCGCTCGCTAATGTCCTCAATGACGCCGACAACACCTGCAATTTTCTCTTCAGCATCTATTAGAGGAAAATAGCTTTCTCTTGTCCACCCTTCTTTCCCCCCGGACAAGGTATATTTTAGTTCTATATTACGAGAGACATCTCCTTGCATTGCTTTTTTTATTGCTTCCTCAATTAGACCCTTTAAAAATGGATATTCTTCCCAGGGTATTTTTCCCAAAACATCTTCCCTTTGGGTATGTGATATTTCTTCGAGCGTTCTATTAAAATGGGTGTATTTAAATTCGGAGTTTAATACAAGGACCCCTTCTTCCATCGATTCGAAAACATTAGCAAGTAATTGCTGGTTTTCCCGCAGTGCCTCTTCAGTCCGTTTGCGGACAACCGTCTCCCAGGCCAGGTCCGCCAGTTGTTGTACCAACTTGAGATCATGCTCATCATAATCGCTTTTCTTGTTTCCAGTCCCAAGAATGGCCACGATCTTCTTTCCCCGAAAAACAGGAACGACAAGCTCGCGAATGACCGGCGCATGCCCCTCAGGCAACCCCCGCTTATGAGGCAAACTGTCATAGTCGTTGTGAATGACAGGCCTGCGCTTCAGCACGCAGTCAACCCATACACCGGCTTCAGAAATGGGATAATGTTGACCTTCGCCTTCTGCCGTACACATATTCTCAAGAGTGTTTGTGGACCAGGTCTGTAGCAATATGGTTTCCTGGTCATCGGCCAGAAAATGATAAAAACCGATGTTACTTCCCGTCAGTTCTTCCACTTCATCAAGAAACTTTCGAAGCAATTCTATGACTGAATGAGTTGAGGCATACTCAATAAGCCGCAATTGAGCAGCCTGCACTTTATCCTCGCGTATGCGTTCCGTTATGTCTCTGAAAGTCCCTTCCAGGGCAACGGGTTCATTTTCCTCGTTGTAAATGAGATGGATATTGCATTCAGTAACAATAACCACCCCATCCTTTTGTTTGAAGTTTAAGTTGTAAGCTTTAACAGTGCCTTCTTCTATTAGGCGGCTCTTTATTTTTTTACGTTCTTCAGGTTCGGCGTAAATATCCCTGGCAACATTCATTCCTTTAAGCTCGGTAATATCGTCATAGTTCAACATTTTTACGGCAGCGGGATTGACTTCGAGAATAGTCCCTTCCATATCGGCCAGCATATAGCCGTCTTCCATTGTCTCAAAGATTCGACGATACTTCTCTTCACTTTCACGGAGCGCCGCTTCCGCCATAATTTTCCTGGTTATATCCGTCGACACTCCCGTCAGTCCCTCTATATTGCCGTCAGCATCATAGAGCGGTTCCAGGATTGTATCGAAATATGACGGTTTATCACCGGTAGTAAATGGTACAATTTGCTCTGTCCCTTTCCCGCTATGGAGTACTTCCTGCTTCAATTTCATCAACGATTCGGCATCTTCCGCCGGAATGAGTTCAAAATCAGTTTTTCCAAGCACATTTTCCGGCGTAAAATCGGCGGCGGGATTATAAACCCATGTATATTTCAAGTCCATATCCTGAGTGAAAACGGTAATATTTGAATTACGGAGGGACAACCTGAAGCGCTCTTCACTTTTTTGCAGCTCCCACCCTGAAATTTTTCGTTCCAGCACAGCGGCTGCCCGTACGGCGACGATCTGTAATATAGTTTCCACCAATGTTCGATTTTCCAGGGGGCCGCATCCCATGACGGCAATTAAGCCGATGGGTTGATTTTTTGAATCCCAGAGCGGGATTCCTGCGTAGCTCTCTGCCTTCATTTTATGAAGGATTTCATCGAGGGGGAATAATGTTTTAATGTCTCTGCCATAATAGCAGAGCTTTTTTCCGAAAACATTTTCACATGGCGTGTGTTTCAGTTCATATTCAATATTGGTCGTTAATTTTCCATGAGCATACAAGGCGATAGTCTGCGCCACTTGAGGATTTTTTAAGGTATCGACAAAGGCATATTCCACATTGAGGGTTTTCGAAAGATATTCCACCAGTGATTCGAGAAAAACCTCACGCCCTTCTTCCCACCCTTTTTGGGCAACAAAGTACAAGGTGTCTTCAATGAGTTTTCGTTCTGTTCTGTTTTCTACAACGGCAAGGACTCTATCAACCTCACCTTTTTCATTATAGAGAGGCGTTGCATAATAATGCTGAAGCTCATTGTTAATATTTAAGTCAAAAGTAACAATCTCACCGGCAAAGGTTTTCTCATATTGCTCACGAAGAAAGGTTGCATGTTCGCCAAAAATATCCTCAAGCTTTAAGCCGATGAAATCCCCGGGATCCAGATTACGCTTGAAGAACTCCCGGCCAGATGTATAGCCGACAGTGAAATCTTTTTCTATAATGGAAAGGTAAGCGGGGTAATTTTCTGAAATGCTGCGGAGAAGTTTTTCACTATCCTGCAATGCCGTTTCCACCTTTTTACGGTCGCTAATGTCGGATTGTATGGATACATAAACTTCACCGTATTTCTTATGACTGAGGGTAGAAATGACAACGAAGCACCAAAAAGGGGAGCCATCTTTCCTGATGTTTAAAACCTCACCTCGCCAAAGACCGTCCTCTTTCAATGCATTCTCTATGTCCAGTGCTGTCTTAAGAGGATCTTCACTGGAAGGATCATTGATAATGGAGACATGTTTACCTATGATCTCATCGGCTTCATATCCGAAGATCTCCAAAAATTTTGGATTAGCGTAACGAATGGTAAGGTCCTCTTTACTAACAAGATAGACTCCTTCACCAATGTTTTTAATTATCTTGTCATAGAGGCGTAACTCATCCTCAACATCTTTGCGGTCCTTAATCTCCAATTCAAGTTCTTTTTCCACCAGCTTTTGCTCGGTAATGTCTGGAAACACCACAATCGCAGCGGTACGCTCTCCCTTATCGTTTAAAATGGGGGTCGCCTCGGCAAGGACCCAACGTTCCTCACCATCTGCACGGCGAATAATGAATTCGTCTCGCGAAGATTCACCGTGGAGAATCGCCCTGGCCAGTGGCAATTGGGCCGGGTCATAAGGGCTTCCATCACCATGATAGATCTTCCATTTATCGGAGTAATCCTCGATGGGGATGTCCATCAAGGAATCTCTCGAACCACCGGGAATGCCGAGGGCGGCTGAGTTTGCCATAATCAATCTTCCATCGGGCATGGCGGCGATGGCAATACCGGCAGGTGTTTTTTCCAGGGCGGCTTCAAGAAATGCCTGAGTTTTGGCAAGTTCCTCTTTGGCCATCTTCCTTTCAATGATCTCATCTTCGAGTGTGCTTGCATAATGGACTGATTGGGGAAACTGTCGAAGTACTTCCTTGATCATCGGTTTTGCCGCCGGGGGCAGTTCCTCGACACCGAACCAGGGTTTGGGCTCAATAGGCGCTTTACTTCGCCAAATGACATCGAACAAGCCGTCTTTCCGTGCACACCCGATGAGCGCCGGATTTTTCAAATGGTGGTTCTTTTCAATCCGGATCTCTCCGGCGGGACTCATGTAATGCTGTCCCGGCAGGCTCTTTATCAGGTCATGAGGGTTGAAGCTGCCCGTCGCTTCAACAGCGTTGCGCCATAACCAGACCTGGCTATAGGCCCTTACAATGGGGTCAGAGCTATGCCGGTCACTGCCCAATCGATGTTGATAACGCTTAATGAAGGCCCTGTTTTCCGGAGTATCCAGGGTTTGGAAATAGCTCCAGCAGGCGAAATGACCTTCACCCTCCGTTGCAATTGCCTGCTGTTCTCCCTCGGCAATGCTGAAGGACATGACCGGCACTTCTTCGGCTCCTATACCTGCTTTGTAAAGCTGACGGAAAAAGGCATAATTGCTGTCTCCATTGAGGGTATTAAAAATCACATGGGGCCGTAAGCTGCCGATTTCCTCTACCATAGACGAGAAATCCTGCCGGCCGAGGGGTACATATCGGTCAGCCAAAAGGGTGCCTCCGCTTTCTTCCACCATACCGGCGATAAACAGGTTGGCCGTACGGGGAAAGACGTAGTCCGAACCAATGAGCAGGCAGCGCCGCTTGCCCTTTTGCAACATCCAGTTCACTGCCGGTTCTATCTGCTGGTTGAGGCAGCTTCCCGTATAAACGATGTTTGGACTCTCCTCCAGCCCCTCGTACTGCACAGGATACCAGAGCAAGGCACCGGCGGCCTCTACCAGGGGCTTGACGGCCTTGCGTGAGGCAGAGGTCCAGCATCCGAAAAGGGTAGTTACCTTATCCTCTGAGAGAAGCTTTCTCGTCCGTTCTTCGAATACAAGCGGACGAGAGGCCCCATCTTCGATAATTGGTTTGACCTCATGTCCGAGCACACCGCCTTGCTCATTGATCTCGTCAATGGCCATGACGGCTGCATCGACGAGGGGTGACTCGCTTGCCGCCATAGTTCCCTGCAAGGAATGGAGAATGCCTACCTTAATTACTGCCATTTAGAATACCCTCTTTTTATCATATGTCCCTATGCGGTTATTTTGAGGAGTAAAAAAATCAACTGTCCCCCCCGGCTATTCACTGTTTTCCACCGAGCAGTTCCAGAATCCGGTCAAAACGAAACTCCTTTACAAGCGCCTGCAGCCCGCAGGCGATTCCGGGGCGCTTACGGCGGATGCGCTCGATCACTTGATCCATAGCTGAAATATCCAGCTTGTGCGCCGTATCTCTTAATATCTTCCTCAGATCAGAGGGCAACTCGGCCAACATGTGTGAAGTAAGGATGATTTCCCTTTCCTCCGCCTTGACTTCCTCTTCCTTTTCATAAGTATAGCGCACCCCCAACTGCTGCGCCATGGTATGGAAGATCTCACAAGCCTGGAAGGGCTTGTGCACTACCTCGTCACAACCTGCTTCCAGGATGACTTTACGCTGTTCATTGTAAGCGCTGGCAGTAATGGCAATGATCTTCACCTCGTCACCACCGGCCATGGATCGGATCTTTGCCGTCGCCTCATAGCCATCCATTACGGGCATACGCATGTCCATCCAGATTAAGTGGGGTCGCCACTGATCGAAGAGAGTGACAGCCTCTTCGCCATTTTCCGCCTCCTTTACCTGGAAACCTGCCTGGAGGAGCAGGCTGCCGAGAAGCAGCCGGTTGTCCCTGTTATCTTCAACAACCAGGATGCGCTGCTCAGGCTGTCCGGGTTCCAGTCCCGGCACGGCCGGTTGGACCGCATGTATACGGGCGGCCGCTGCCGCTTCCCCCAGGGCCACCGGCAATTCAACGCAAAAGAGTGAACCCTTGCCGGGCTTGCTGGTAACACTTATCTTACCGCCCATCAGTTCCACAAAGGATTTACTGATGGCCAGGCCCAGCCCACTGCCCTTGAGATCGGTTCCGGCCTTCCCTGCCTGAACAAAGGGTTCAAAGATACGTTCTATCTGCTCCGCATCGATACCCTGACCACTGTCCTCTACCTCAAGGCGCAACATGACCATGGCGCTGCTACCGGCAACAGGCAAAGTGCCGGCACGCAGCCATAGGCCACCTTTGCCGGCGTATGTGACGGCATTATCGAGCAGGTTGATAAGGATCTGACGCAGCTTGCCCATGTCGGCCTTGATGTATTGCGCCAACCCGGGATCAAGCTCCAGATTAAAGTGCAGTCCGGCGCTCCCGGCGCGCAGCGCCATCATTTGCCCTATATCCTTCAGCATGAGCGGCAGGTCGAATACCAATCGTTCCTGCTCCACATGACCCGCCTCTATTTTAGAAAGATCCAGCACATCATTGATCATATTCAACAAGTGTTCACCGCTGCGGTTGATGATAAATAGTTTATCCTTCTGGTCACCGCCGGCCTGGCATTCCCGCACCAGCATTTCAGAGAAACCGAGAATGGCGTTGAGGGGGGTACGGAGTTCGTGGGACATATTGGCCAGGAAAACACTCTTTGCCCGGTTGGCCGATTCCGCTTCGTTTTTTGCTTCCCGCAGTTGATTTTCCAGCTTCTTGAAGTGATCGATATCGACATGGGCGCCAACCAAACGGGTCGGATTGCCGCCGGCATCGCGGGCTACCACCTTGCCCCGATCGAGAATCCACTTGTAACGGCCATCCTTGCAACGCATCCGAAATTCGACGCTGTAAGGTTCATCACTGGCGTTAATATGCTCTTTTGTTTCGGCAAGTGTCCTTTTCAAATCATCGGGATGTATCATGTCCAGCCAGACGGTCTGACTGTCATTGGCGGAAAAATCTTCAGGTTTATAACCGAGCATATGAAAATAGGTGGGACTGCAATAGGTCTGGTCCGTCACAATGGCCCAATCCCGGATTCCATCCCTGGTGGCGTTAAAGACATAATCCAAACGCTCTTGTTGTGCCTTCAGTACCGCTTCCACCTGTCTTCGTTTGTTCACCTCTCCCGACAAACGGCGATTCCAGTAGAGAAATACAGACAACACAATGGCGGCAGCCAGCAGCGATTGCCACAACAGGGTGTAATCCACACCATGCTCATAGCGTATAGTCATCCAGCGGTTGATGATGGCCTCTCCTTCCTCTTTCTTTATAAAGTCGAGCGCCTTTTGCAGGATGCCCGCCAGGAGCGGCCAGTCACCACGAACGGCCATGGTCTGATTATTGGCATAGGGCGTCTCACCGACAACGTGCACCTCGTAAAGCCCGAGCTTATGGATGTAGTAGCCGGCGCTAAAAGCGTTGCCGATAAAAGCCTGTGCCTTGCCCCTTGTCAGCATCTTGAAAGCATCGGGGATAGTCTTTACGGGCACAAGATTAATTCCGGGATAGTCCCGCCTGAGCCACTCCTCAATTGCGTAGCCTGACATAACAGCGACGTCTTTGCCATGGAGGGCCCCGGGTTCGCCCATATAGGCAACTTCCCTTGAACTGTAAATGTGGATGGGCATGGAAACATAGGGTTCGGTAAAGAGGAAATAGTTCTCGCGCTCTGCTGTGCGCGCCAGGGACGCAAACATATCCAGTTCCCTGTTCTTTACAGCCTCCACCATCTCTTTCCAGCTTAATCCTCGAGGAATCTCGAATCGCACGCCAAGTAAATCTTCCAAACGATGGAGATAGTCCATGGACATTCCCTGCAGATTTCCCTCTTTATCAAGAAATTCCACAGGCGCCCAGTTGGGGTCAATGACCACCTTGATAACGGGATGTGCTTTGAGCCAGCCTCTTTCCTCCTCGGTAAGGTCAACCTGTGGAGCTTTGGAGAGATTAATTGAAACAGGTTCTGCGCCAAAGATATCTCCCGTCATCACGGGAATGAACAGTATCACCAGTGTGATTAACGAGATAATCCCCTTCACTTTTGATATCCTCAATAAGGGTTCCCCTTGATAAGTGATATGCCGGCCACCCCACCGCAAGCAGTGAAGAATAAATGCAAAAACCGGGAGGAATGCACCCCTCAGGCCTTCAATTTCCTTTACCTTGAGTCTCTTAATTTGTTGGAAGCCCCTTAGGGATTCATGGACAGGGCCGTTGCCGCCCCTATGACCGGTTCGGCAGGAATTAATATTGTCCCTCACCACCCATGGGATGTTCCCGGTAAACCTGAAAAGACAGAGGGCAACCCAAAGGGAGCACAGCGCCACCATAGCTTGATAAAAAGGGAAAAAAAACAGCAGGCCCGATACAGCTAAAAGAAATGTCCAATTCTGACGCCGAATCATTGAGGGAAAAACCCTTTTGAATTAAAGTTAGGGCTATTTTTCCTGCAAACCGCAAGTATAAAAGTATGCGGCCCATAGCGAGAAGGGGGGGGACTCTTCTGACTTCCCCCTTATTTAATAGTATATCATGTATTGCGGGAGGGGGAGAAAGAGGAAATCATTTTTATCTCTTGAGATAGTTACAACCTGGAATCTCTCCGCCTAAAAAAATGCCGAAGGTTCGGGAAAGCACAGGTTTAGCAGGAACATTTCATAAGTGAGCATTCTGTGAAATACAGGAGTTTGCATTGGAAACTATGGTCAAAGCGCCCTTTTCCTCTTTAATGAGCCATCTCTTTTTCGATAATTTCCATTAATCTTTTTATTGTAACCGGCTTTGCAACCAATTGATAAGCTCCCAATTCTTCAATACGCTTTATTGTTGCATCATCACCATATCCGGAGATAAAAATGATTTTTATCTTATTATCGATTTCAAGAATTTCCTTTGCCGCTTCAACGCCATCTATTCCGAGGCCAAGACAGATGTCCATGAGGATAAGATGGGGACCCTTTTCTTTTACAGCCTCTATCGCCTTTTCACCCGATTCTACCGGTTCAAAAACATGATAACCACTTTTTTCGAGGTTACTCTTATAGAGCATGGCAATCATTATTTCATCTTCAACAATCAGCACTTTATTCCCTTTGCCCATATCAAACCCTTATTTTATAATCTTTTTCCTTAAATGTAATTTCATAAGCCGTCCCCGCTGAACGGACGATTTCAATATTACCCTGCAACTGTTTTTCTACTATGGAAGATGCAATTTTAAGGCCATAAGAATCCACGTGCTTAAGGTCAAATCCCTGAGGCATGCCAATACCGTTATCAGCAATGGTAATTTTGATCATATCATCTTTCTCCCTGCTAACGGCAACACTGACGGATCCTGCCCTCCCCCCGGGAAAAGCGTACATTAATGCATTTGCCAGCAGTTCATTTATAACAAGTCCGCAGGGAATTGCCGAGTCAATATTCAAAGGGATCTCTGAAAGATCAAAATGAAAAGAAATATTATTATTAAGGGATGAATATCTCTCTTGCATATTAATGGAAAGCTCCCTGATAAACTGACCCAGCTCAATGAGAAAAAGGCTTTTCGACTTGTAAAGCATGTCATGAACAAGCGCCATGGACATGATCCTGCTTTCCGTCTTCTTAAGTATATTTGAAAGTATGTCATCGTCAATAAACTGCGATTGCAACTCCAGCATACCGCAGATCACCTGCATATTATTCTTCGTTCTATGAAAAACTTCTCTTAAAAGCGCATTTTTTTCACCCAAAGCATTGGTGACTTCTTCCTCTGCCTTTTTCCTCTCCTCTATTTCGGACTTGAGGGCCTCGTTTGTTTCAGTGAGAGCCTTCGTCCGGTCAGCAACTATCTGCTCCAGGTCTGCATTGGTTTTTTTCAACTGCTTTTGAAGAAAATGAATGGTAAGATGGGCATTTACCCGCGCCACAACCTCTTCCTGGTGAATCGGTTTTGGAATATAATCGACGGCTCCCACTTCAAAGCCCAGAAGCCTGTCTTTCAAATCCTCCAGGATGGTGACGAAGATGACAGGCACATGCCGGCTCCGCTCATCGGCTTTCAATACCCGGCAAACCTCGAAACCATTGCAGTCAGGCATGCGAATATCGAGGAGTATCAGGTCAGGCAGCTTCTGCTTTACAGCCTGAAGGGCAAGTTCCCCGTTGACGGCCCCCCTCACATGATACCCCTCTTCTCTCAACATATCGATAAGCGTATGAAGGTCGGAAGGTGTATCATCAACAACGATGATGTCAGCCTCTTCTTTCAGGCTATCGTTTTTTTCCACCTTCATCTCCTCTTATTTTTACTACTCTTTTCTCTTTCTGACTTTTCATACTCACCCTTACTGTAATATTGTAACAAATACATATCTCATAGAAAAGAAAAGGCTCAAAATTCTACCTGTCTCGATGAAAGGCAAAGAAACATTTTTATCCGGCAGCGCAGCGCTGCATAATCAGGGGCTAACTATTCCTGTCATTCATCATTTTATTAAGTCTCTCCAGCGCTTTTGTTCGCTCTTCCAGGGCTTCCTCCAGGGCTTTTATATCTTCCCGCATCCGGTGAAGGGTAACATGGGTCTTTACCTTTGCCGGGACTTCTTGAGCCTCTACCGGTTTGCTAATGTAATCAACACCTCCCGCTTTAAAAGCGTTAGCCTTGTCTTTCATATCTTCCAGGGCACTCACAAAAATCACCGGAATTTTTTTTTATCTCCTTTCAGGCGACGGTAAACTTCAAATCCATCCATTACGGGCATACGTATATCGAGAAGGATCAAATCGGGCAGGCATTGCGACGCCGCCTGAAGCGCAAGTTCCCCATTAACGGCCCCTCTCACATGACAACCTTCATTGCGCAATATGTTCATCACTGTCTGCAGGTTTTCAGGAACGTCGTCTACAACAAGAATTTCAGCCTCTTCTATCAAATGGGGTCGTTTTTTTGCAGCCAACTTTCAACCTCCTGTAATTCACTCCTATATTATGCAATAGAATCTGAAAAAGTATTCCCCACTTCCTAATGATTTCTCTCTTTTTTCAGCTTAATAGCCTCATTTTAACTTATTTACAAGCCCACTGCTTGCCGCAGGGTGGCAATTAGATTTCCCCCTTTAGCAAAGGGGGAACAAGGGGGATTTTCTAATTGGCAGACACTCAAATCCCCCCCTCGCCCCCTCTTTGAGCGCCCAGACCCTTTTTCCAATGAGTTCTTCCATTTTTCCGGTTTTCGTGAAGAGTGACTTTCGAGTAAAGATATAAAATCAGGCGCCTGTCGTGCTGAGTTCGTCGAATCGCTTATCCCATTTGAGCAGCAGCCTGAAAAGTTTAAACCTGGAAACCATGCCCGGCTGCATTGTCCGGTTAGGAAATTGTACTGCTGTTCCTCCCCTTTCAAGGGGGAGGTCAGGAGGGGGATGGGTTATTCTTTTTCATACCATTTCCATGTTAAGCCACCTCCACCCCAACCCTCTGCCCTCAAGGGTCTCCATGCCCCTTGAATCTGATTAATCATTATTTTCTCTCTCTCCCAGCAGCTCCAATATCCTCTCAAAATGAAACTCTTTCGCCAGCAACTGAAGCCCATCGGCGATCTCGGGGCGCTTACTTCGGATTTCTTTGATCACGTCATCGGTGGCTGAAATGTCAAGGTTATGTGCAGCCTCCCTCAAGGCCTGCCTTAGTTCATCAGGCAGCTCGGTCAACAGTTCCGAAGTCAGCGTAACTTCCGGCTCGCCCGGCTCTCTTTCCACCTCCTCTTCATAAATATATCGCACACCCAACTGCTTCTCCATTGCGTCAAAAATTTCGTGGCTCTTGAATGGCTTATAAACCATATCATCACAGCCCGTTTCAAGAATGTTCTCACGCTGCTCCTTGAAGGCGCTGGCAGTAATAGCAACAATCTTCACCTTATCGCCTTTCGGCATAGAGCGAATTTTTTCTATGGCTTCATAACCATCCATAACAGGCAAACGCATGTCCATCCAGATGAAATGTGGCTGCCACTGCTCAAAAAGGCTAATAGCCTCTTCTCCATTCCCGGCTTCCCTGATTTCAAAACCTGCCTGCTCCAGCAGACCGCTCAGTAACAATCGGTTTTCAATATTATCTTCAACAACCAGGATGCGCCACTCAGCTTGTCCCGGCGCCAGTCCTGATACGGCCGGTTTGACCACCTCTATGGCTCCTGTCTTTGCTGTATCCGCCAGTGCTACAGGCAGTTGGACACGAAATAGCGCCCCTTTACCGACCTTACTTTCTACGCTGATCTCGCCACCCATGAGTTCAATGAATGATCTGGTGATGGCCAGCCCCAGGCCGGAGCCACTGGTAGCCATCGGAGATTGACCGGCCTGGATGAAAGGCTCGAAGATATTTTGCAGTTGCTCTGATGGGATACCCGGCCCACTGTCTTGCACCTCCATTTGAAGAGTAACCCTGTCATTATCACCCCATATTGATTGCGTTCGGGCACAGAGGGAGAAGCCACCCTCCCTGGTAAACTTAACGGCGTTTCCCAGCAGGTTGATAAGGATTTGACGCAGTTTTCCTATGTCGGCCTTGATGTATCGGACCAATGCCGGATCGAGCTCCAATTGGAAGCGCAGTCCGGCAGACTTAGCCCGCACCCCGAATATGCGGCTGATTTCCTCCATCATTTGCGGCAGATCAAATGCCGACCTTTCAAGTTCCATACGTCCCGCCTCAATCTTTGAGAGGTCCAGAACGTCGTTGATCATGGACAGCAGATGCTCACCGCTTCGATTGATGACGGCAAGCTTCTCCTGTTGATCAGCGCTGGTGTCCCTATCTCTTCCCAACATCTCTGAGAAACCGAGAATAGCGTTGAGCGGAGTGCGCAGTTCGTGTGACATATTGGCCAGAAAGACGCTCTTGGCACGATTGGCGCTCTCGGCGTCGGTCTTGGCCAGTTCCAGCTCCAGTTCCGCGCTCCGCCGCCCGGTAAGATCGTTGAACACTAGCAGACTGCGATCAGACTGGAGTGCCATGTGGAGCTCGACAAAACGCACCTGGCCGTCCCGGCAAGAGACCTCAGCCGTAAGCGGTTCGATACGGTCCAGACCTTGGGCGTGCGCCTTCTCTATTGCTTCGGCCCAACGACGCTGCACCTCCTTCCTGTAATCCGGGTCAGGACAGACCCTTGGCCACAAGATAGCCATACTTGGAACCTCATAGACAGTATAACCAAAGAGTTCCGTAAACCTGCGGTTTATCGACATGACAGCGCTTTCCGGCAGCGGGCTGATGACCAGCATGGGCAAAGGCGATGTCTCCACCAGGCCCCGAAAGCGGGCCTCGCTTTCCAGCAGTGACCGGCGTTCAGTCATAATCTGTCTTCGCATCTCGTTTAGCACATCACCCAGGCGGGCTAACTCGCCCCTGCCCTGCAACCGGGAGCGGGCCTCCCAATCGCCCTTGCCGAGTCTTGAGGTAACCTCCTCCAGGTGCCTCAGCGGCCGGAATAATTGACGTTTCAGCAGGAAGCCCAAAAGCAGGCCGGCAAGAAAGAAGGTGAGCAGCCAACGCAAGAGGTTTTGAAGGCTGAACAGGTTCTGCCAGCTGGCGGCCTTGAGTTGTCCCATATCAACCTCGAGAAAAAGCAGGCCCCGGCGAAGTGAGCGCAGTTCATCCGGATCGGGCGGTAGAGAAATGGGAGCATAGCCCCGTACGGATTGCCGTTTTTGGCCGATTCCGATGACGGTGCGGTTACCATCGGTGGCCTTGCGGAAGAGCTCAGGATCAAAAAAGGGATTAGTCTCAGTCATGGACCGCCCCTGGTCGAGCAGATTGGTAGAAGCGAGAACTGTGCCCCTGTCATCAATCACAGCGAGCTGTCGAATCAGGACCTGCGTACCGCGCGCTGCGACTGAAAGCCGTAACTCCCTGATGCGTTCGGTCATGAGCAACTGTGAGTAATCCCGCGCCAGGGCATAGCACATTTCACGCACATAGATAGTCTGATTACGCTCAATGTCTTTTGTGCGAACTACGGCGTATTCGTAAAGGCGGTCAAGCAACAGCGCCAGAGCGAAAATGGAAACCGCCGCCAGGATCAGGTTCCTGCGCAACGGTCGCGTTTGCATCGGATCAGTCATGTAATTCTTAATTTTCGGGAAGCCAGCTATTGTCGAAAAAACCATCGACGGCCACGGGTTTTTGCAGCATGCCTTGCTTCAACATGAGGTCAACCAATTTCCGGGTCGAATGGGCAAGATCCGGCGACTCGCCTTTCAGCAGACGCCGGTTATCGTCCAGGCCGGGTATGTGCAATCCCTCATAGGCGGCAACGATGGCTTTGGCCGAGATACCTTCTCGTGCGGTCATCTTTTCTGCCGCTTCGAGGGGCCGGTCATTGATGTATTTAACGGCAGAAAAATGCCCATCAATAAGCTGTGCGAGCATATCACCATGTCGTTTAGAGACGTCGGAGCGGGTCACCAACACATCGACGATACGGTCCGGGATAAGTCTGCTGTCAAATAGTACCCTGGCGCCGGCGTTTAGCAGTTGGGTGCGTACGGGCTCAAAGGTAACGACAGCATCCACTTCACCTGTCTCGTAAGCGTGCTGATGCTGGTCAATAGTGAGGTGTACCAGGCTCACGTCGGAGATGGTAAGCCCGGCAGCCTCCAGTGCGCCGTGCAACAGCACAGCGCCGACGGCGCTGCTCTCAACACCCACCTTCTTGCCGCGCAAATCAGCCAGGCTTTTGATACCCGGCCGGCTGAGCAGCACATCGGCGCCTCGCGAAAAATCCATGACCAGCACCACCTTGATATCAAAGCCGTCCTCCTTGACCGACAGGGCCTCATCCAGGGTCAGCGCAGCGGCCTCGAGCATACCCGAACGCAGCGCCCTCTGTACTTCGGTTGCGTTGTTCATGGTCACCATACGAATTGGAAGGTCGTCGTAATAACCCATGGACTGGGCCAGATAGAGGGGCTCGTATCCAAGCCAAATGTTGGTACCTACCCGAAAGGGCTCGGGCGGCGAAGTGCAGACTGTTAATACCAGCAGCAGGGGGGCGAGCAATACCCACCTCAATCCACTATAACCTTTCATAGGCACCTCCCGTTCGATACAATTCCTGAGTATGTAAAAGAATTAAGTTCAACACACGTTTCCCCTACTATAAGTGTAACAAAGAAATTACGGCTGGCAAATCATCAAGCGCTTTCTTTTCTTGTAAACTCAATCACTTGCATTGATGAATAGTTCAAAATTCCGGGATGAAAAATTTTCATTTCAATACCCTGTACCCTGTCTTCTATTTACGAAAAAATAAAAACTCATTCTCTCTCACCCAGCAACTCCAGTACCTTCTCAAAACGGAATTCCTTCACCAGAAGCAACAGCCCCCTGGCAATCTCCGGTTGTTTGTTGCCTATACGCACGATCACGTCATTAACGGCTGAAATATCGAGGTTGTGAGCAGTCTCCTTTAATACCGACCTCAGTTCTTCAGGCAGGTCAGCCAAGATGTCTGAAGTGAGAGTTATTTCCGGCTCAGCCGCTTCTTTTTCCAGCTCCTCTTCATAAATATACCGCACACCTAACTGCTCTGCCATGGCATCGAAAATCTCGTGGCTCTTGAATGGCTTATAGACCACGTCGTCACAGCCTGTATCAAGAATATTCTTACGCTGTTCTTTAAAAGCACTCGCCGTGAGCGCCACGATCTTCACCTTATCACCTCCGGGCAAAGAGCGTATCTTTGATGTTGCCTGGTATCCATCCATGACAGGCATACGCATGTCCATCCAGATAAAGTGAGGCTGCCACTGTTCAAAGAGATGAACGGCCTCCTCACCATTCTCTGATGTCCTCAATTCAAAGCCCGCCTGTTCCAACAGGCTGCTCAGCAAGAGCCGGTTTTCAATGTTGTCTTCAACAACGAGGATACGCCACCTGTTCTGTCCGGGCTGCAGCCCTGATACGGCAGGTTTGACCGCCTCCATAACTCCCACCTCTGAGGCATCGGCCAGGGCCACCGGCAGCTTAACGCTAAACAGCGAACCTTCACCGGGCTTGCTCTCGACACTGATCTCACCTCCCATAAGCTCGACGAAGGACTTTGTAATGGCCAGCCCCAGCCCCGTGCCGTCGGCAGCTTCAGGAGATTTTCCGGCCTGAACGAAGGCTTCAAAAATATGTTCCTCTTGTTCCGGTGCAATACCCGGCCCGCTGTCCTCTACCTCCAATTGCAGGGTGACCATAGGGGGATCGTCGGCCATGGGCAGAGTGCGGGCACGCAGAACAACAACACCCTCTTTGGTGAACTTGACTGCATTGCCCAGCAGGTTGATGACAATCTGTCGCAGTTTGCCGGCGTCGGCCTTGATAAATTGGGGCAAATTCGGACTTTTTTCCAAATCAAAGCGCAGCCCGGCACTCTCAGCGCGCACCTCGAACATACGGCCCATATCCTCCAGCATACGGGGCAGGTCGAAAACTGATTCTTCCAACTCAACCCGCCCCGCCTCGATCTTGGAGAGGTCCAGCACGTCGTTGATCATGCTCAGCAGGTGTTCGCCACTACGGTTGATGATGGCGACCTTCTCCTGTACCGGCGCCGGGGTGTCACGGTCACGCCCGATCATCCCGGAGAAGCCGAGGATGGCGTTGAGTGGGGTACGTAGTTCGTGGGACATGTTGGCCAGGAAGAGACTCTTTGCCCGGTTGGCCGATTCCGAGGCTTCTTTGGCCTTTCGTAAAGATTCCTCAGCCTGCTTTCGTTCCGTAATGTCCCGAACAGCGGCGACTTTGCATCGTCGGTTTTTATAGGGTATTTGTTTAGTATGTATTTCAATGGGGAATTCCAGTCCATCTTTCCGTACGCCCTGTACTTCATAGGGTTCCTCATAACCCTCTAAAATGCGCCCGGTGGCAATCTCCCACGATTCGGCGGTCAACAGAATGCGTACGTCTTTCCCTATTAGTTCAGCCGGCTTATAGCCAAACAACAAAACTGCCGATTGATTGACTTCAATAATCAAATTCTGGTCGTAAATTAAAATGCCTTCAAAGGATGATTCCGAGAGGCCTCGAAAACGAGATTCACTTTTTTTAAGCTCTTTAGTGCGGTCATCGACGAGATCCTCCAAGTGCTCCCTGTATTTATCCAGTTCTTTTTTTGCCAGGTTTATCTGTGTAACACGAACTCTCTCATTGAGAAATAAATAGAGCATATACGCCACCATCATCGAAATTAAGAATCCGGCAACGAGAGAGATAGGGCCAACCAGGCTCTTACTATCAGAAATAAATGTATCCGATGGAGCAATAACCAACCGCCAGTTAGCATCATAAAAACTCAAATCCGTTTCATATTCCCATGAAGAGTTCTTTACATAACTGACGGGGTCCCTGCGATATATCACTTCATTGTTTTCAAATAGAGTGATGCTTAGATCTTTTGCAAGTTGTTTTCCCAACACCGTATCAAGTAATACCTTGACCTTAAAAGACCCACCAATAAACCCGCCAAAAGTATGATCGAAATAAATGGGGAAAAACACAATAAACGCTTTTCCTCCTTGCACCAGCTCAATAACAGGGGTGACTCTTGGAATTCCATCATCTCTAATGCTTAGCAAGGTATTGCGCCTCTTTGGTTCAAACCCCATATCCAGATTAATGGCTTTTTCATTTCCTTTTATGGGCCTGATCCAACGAAGAATAAGGTTGGGATCGACCCATCCCAAGGCTTGGTGTACCGGGTAGTCCTTCAAATGGAGCTGCATATCATGCACCCATTTTTCCTCATTAGGTTCTCCATCAAATCCCCATTGATGCCCCATTCTTCTTAAAGCTGACAGCTGAGGTTCTAAATAACCCAGAATTTCTACTTTTATTTTTTCACCATTTAAAGCAATTTTTTCCTCGAAATTTATTTCGTCTTGTATGACTAAATATCTCCAAAAGAAAAGGCTTAGAAGAAACACACTTGCCCCTAAAAGGATCGGCAATATAAAGATGCCTTTACTTTTAACTCCCTCTATGAGTGAGTCTGCCCGGGTTTCCCGGTGAAACCGGGGATTATTTGGCGGCCGCTTCATTGACATAACAATAACCCTGTAATTTTGACATCCCATAGCAACGGAAGGTATCGCTGAATAAAAACTGCAAAAAAGGCATAAAGGAAGCACCCCTGTTTCTGATTCGTCGTGAAATATTTCTATTCAATCATCACTCCTCCCCGACTTTCCCAACAGCTCCAGTATCTTCTCAAAGCGGAATTCCTTCACCAACCTCTGTAAACCATTGGCAATCTCAGGTTGATTTTTACGAATGCGTGCAAGTACATCATTGGTGGCTGATATATGCAGGTTATGTGCAGCTTCTCTCAATGCCTGCCTTAGTTCTTCAGGCAGGTGAGCCAACATTTCGGAAGTGAGGGGAACCCCGGGCTCAGCCATTTCTACTTGCGGCTCCTCTTCATAAATATAACGCACACCCAACTGCTGTTCCATGGCGTCGAAGATTTCATGGCTTATAAAAGGCTTATACATTACCTCGTCACAGCCGGCATCAATAATACTCTTACGCTGCTCCTTGAAGGCGCTGGCAGTTAACGCCACGATCTTCACCTTATCCCCACCGGGCAGGGATCGTATCTTTGCCGTTGCCCGGTAACCATCCATGACAGGCATGCGCATATCCATCCAGATGAAGTGAGGGCGCCACTGTTCAAATAGAGCGACGGCCTCTTCGCCGTTTTCCGCTGCCCTCATTTCAAAGCCCGCCTGCTCCAGCAGACTGCTCAGCAAGAGCCGGTTCTCAATGTTGTCTTCAACAACCAGGATACGCCACTCACCTTGTCCGGGTGCCAGTGCTGATACGGCAGCTTTGGCCGCCTCAATGACTCCCGCCTCTGAGGCATCGGCCAGGGCCACCGGCAGTTCGACGCGAAACAGCGCCCCTTGACCAGGCTCGCTTTCTACGTTGATCTCGCCGCCCATAAGATCAATGAAGGACTTTGTAATGGCCAGCCCCAGCCCCGTTCCGCTGG
Source organism: Deltaproteobacteria bacterium (assembly GCA_029860075.1). Taxonomy (NCBI): domain Bacteria; kingdom Pseudomonadati; phylum Myxococcota; class Myxococcia; species Deltaproteobacteria bacterium. The sequence continues at coordinate 75,268 of JAOUBX010000003.1, forward strand.
TAGCTTTTGGAGATCGTCCGGCCTGGACGAAGGGCTCGAAGATGTATTTCAGCTGCTCGGGCGCTATACCCGGTCCGCTGTCCTCCACCTCCAGTTGCAGAGTAACCCTTTGGGGTTCATCTGTTATTGTTTGTGTTCGGGCACGCAGGGCGAAACCACCTTTATCAGTAAACTTCACTGCATTACCGAGGAGGTTAATGAGAATCTGCCGCAGCTTGCCCACGTCGGTCTTTATGTAGTGGACCAATGCCGGGTCAAGCTTCAGTTCGAAGCGCAGCCCGGCGCTCTCGGCACGCATCTCGAACATGCTGCCCAGATCCTCCAGCATCTGCGGCAGATTGAATACTAATTTTTCCAGATCAACCCTTCCGGCTTCGATCTTGGAGAGGTCGAGCACATCGTTGATCATTATCAGCAGATGCGCGCCGCTGCGCTTAATAATGTTGAGCTTTTCCTTTTGAGTTTCAGTGGTCTGACTATCGCGTCCGAGCATATCGGAAAAGCCGAGGATGGCGTTGAGCGGAGTACGCAGTTCATGAGACATGTTGGTCAGGAAAGCGCTCTTGGCCTGATTGGCAGCTTCAGCAGCCTCCTTTGCCTCAGTCAACTCTTCCGTTCGCTCTTTTACCAAATCCTCCAGGTGCTCGCGATAGCTGCTAAGCTCCTCTTCGCTAATCTTACGCTCAAGTTCAGCAGCGGCGCGTATGGCAACCACCTGCAGTACGGATTCCATTAATTTGACTTCTCTTAAGGGTTTGGTGTCCATTAATGCAATGAGTCCGATTGCTTCTCCGGCAGAATCCCATAAAGGGACGCCGATATAACTCTCTGCATTCATTTCGTCGAGCAGTTTGTCATTGGGAAAGAGAGAGCGGATATCTTTAGGATAGCTGCACAAGCGCTTCCCCATCACATTTTCACAGGGCGTGTATTTCAAGGGGTATTCAATATTCTCTGTAATTTTGCCACCGGCATAAAGGGCCATGGTGAGCGCAGTCTCATGTTCCGTCAATTTGTCTATAAAGGCATAGGCCACCCCAAAGGACTCTGCCAGATAGGTCACGAGCGATTGAAAGAAATCCTCTTTCGTTACGCTCCATCCACGTTGAGCGGTAAAGTAAAGCGTTTCTTCTATACGCTTGTGCTCAGTTATATCCTGTACTGTACCAATACCCCTTAAGGGGCTCCCTTCTTTATCAAACTTAAGTTCAACCCTTTCATTGACCCATTTGACCTTGTCATCTATTGTAATACGGTGTTCTATATTGTAAGGCTCACCACCAAGGGCAGCCTGCCATGAACGATCGACGAAGGCCTTATCGTCAGGATGCACATGTTCAAGAAATTTTTCATAAGTGAGGGCTGTGCCTTTGGTCACACCAAAGATTCGATAAGTCTCATCGGACCATAGCAAGTTATTGTTGGGAATATCCAGGTTCCAACTGCCCAGATGGGCAATGGCCTGTGCCTTATTGAGGCTCCTTTCACTTTGCCGGAGTTGGGCAGTGCGCCCTTCTACCGTACGTTTCAAACTCAGGTTCCAGAATATAACGAGGCTGAATCCAACCAGAACCAGAGCCAGTATCTTCCACATCAGGCTGTAGTCAAAGTCTTTCTCGTAGCGGATTGTCATCCATTTGTTGTTAATCTCATCGTGTTTTTCGCTAGGAATAGCCTCAACAACTTTATTAAGGATACCCAACATCTCCGGCCAGTCGCTTCTTGCGGCAAACCTGATTTCGTCTGCAGGTACACCCGCTGCAGCCGCAATCTTTAGATTTACTATATGCTCCTTGTTGATCATGTAGCTGGAAGTCAGGGCATCCCCGATATAGGCATCGACATAGTTGTTTGAAAGGGCTTTAAGTCCCTCCAATACGGAATCTGTCGGTACAAGACCAATTTTTGGCTCATTTCCCACTAGATACCTATGCATAACAATATCCCGAATAACTGCTGCTTTTTTACCGTGCAACCAGCTCATTCCAACAATAATGGGTGCGTCCTGCCGTGTGATAATGACGTATGGCACCGTAAACAGTGCTTCACTAAAGCGTGCATATTCTTTCCGTTCGGAGGAAGCAAAAGCCATGAATAAATCGATCTCCCTGTTTTTTGCAGCAGCAAGCATTTCAGGAAATGACAGGGGAATGAACTCAAAATCAACTCCTGTGTATTCCCTCAGGATTTGAAAATAATCAACGAGCATTCCCATAGGTTTGCCCTTTTTATCGACTGCGGACAGCGGAAGTGAGTGGGAGGATAGTCCGATACGCACTACCGGATGCGCATTCAACCATTTTTTCTCTTTTTCACTCAGAACAAGCTGTGCGGTTCCCTGCTTCTTTTTGATGTGTGTCCATTCGTTGGCAATGGCATTGAGCCTGGCCTGGCCGATTCTATCCAGTGCTTTGTTCATAATAGAGACGAGTTCAGGCCAATCACGCCTTATGGTTGCGACTCCGTCGGCACTATATTGCTTTGAAAAGTAGACGGGCTTTATGCCTACAAGCATCTGTTTTCCAATGAGGTAATTATGATAACTCAGTCCATAGGCGACATGGGCCTTTCCTCTGAGTACCAGTGTCAACATCTCCTCAGCAGAGTCCGCCTCGATGATTTCTATCTCGTCTTTATAGGGAGCCAAGGCCTTTTCGACGACATAAATACCCTTGAGTACGGCGACCCTTTTGCCGATAAGGTCTTTTTCGCTGTTAATATTAAAGGTAGTATCGGTCCTGGCGAAGATTGCAGGTGTCCCTTTGGCAAGTGTCTTTGAATGAGGAAATCCCATTGATTTTGCCAAAGAAGGGGCGGCAACAAGCAGGCCATCGATCTTTCCCTGCTTTGCCTTTTTAATCGTTGCCGGCCATGCATCGATTTCAATATTTACCTTGAGCCCTGTTAATTTTTCAAGCTCTTCATAAATATCTGTGAGAAGGCCTGAAAGTGTTCCGTCTTCGGCCTCGATAATCAGGGGCTCAATCTCCGGGGTGAATCCAAGCGTTATTTGGGGGTGGGATTTAAGCCAGGCCTGCTCCTCCTGCGTCAGGGTCACCTGTGGCGATATATAATCGGGGATCTCGACACCAAACCAGCGCTCACGGGTCTGGTAATAGAAGCTGGACTTATCCTGCCGCCATATACGCAGATGGGATTCTATTCGGGTGAGAACGTGGGCATGCTTCCCCTTGGGTGCAGCAAAGTGAAACTTCATTGGGCTGAACCGAATGGGACTCCTTTCGATGGAATAGTTTGCCTCATTAGAGTATCCGTAAATGCTATTCACTACACCCGCAACGACACGACCTTCCTCGATGGCAGATAAAACCTGGCGATAATCGTCCATCTCCAACACATTGACGGTGATCCCGAGTTCATCGCAAAGTTTAAGGAAATTGATGCCATTAATGCCGTCTTTGAGAACAGCCACTTTCCGCCCTGCCAGTTCGGGGATGCGGGTAATTTTCTCCCCCTCCTTCACATAGAGCTGCCCCCACATGGTGAGGACATGTTCCTTTGGAAAATCGAGGGAGGCATCACGTTCCCTGGTATAGCCAATGCTTGTAATGAGATCGATATCGCCGCTTAGTATCCGCTCGAACCCCTCGGCCCAGCTTCCCATAACGAATTCAAGTTCCCAGCCTTCCTGACGTGCAATCTCCCGCAGCAGATCGGGATAAATCCCCTGAGCAAGGCCATTTTCATCCTGGAAGACGATGGGCTTATTGTCGAAAATACCCACTTTAAGGGTGATATTGTCCCTGGCAGACACAAGGCCCGGCATGACAATTTGGAAGAACAGCGCCAGAACAAAAAGATAGATATGAATTTTCATTTCAACAGCTCCAGTATTTTCTCAAAGCGGAACTCCTTCAACAGAAGCAGCAGCCCCCTGGCTATGTCCGGTTGTTTGTTGCCGATAAGCTCGATGACGTCATTAGTGGCTGAAATATCGAGGTTGTGCGCCGCTTCCCTCAATGCCTGCCTCAGTTCTTCAGGCAACTGGGCCAATATTTCTGAAGTAAGAGTGATTTCCGGCATAGCAGGTTCTTTCATCTCCTCTTCATAAGTATATCGCACACCTAACTGCTGTTCCATAGCGTCGAAAATCTCATGGCTCTTGAATGGCTTATAGACAACATGGTCACAGCCTGTATCAAGAATATTCTTTCGCTGATCTTTGAAAGCGCTGGCAGTGAGCGCCACGATCTTCACCTTATCCCCACCGGGCAGGGAGCGGATCTTCGCCGTTGCCCGGTAGCCATCCATGACGGGCATGCGCATATCCATCCAGATGAAGTGAGGCTGCCATTGTGCAAAAAGGGCAACGCCCTCTGCGCCGTTTTCCGCTTCCCTGATATGAAAGCCAACCCCTTGGAGCAAACTGCTCAGCAACAGCCGATTATCAATGTTGTCTTCAACCACCATGACGCGCCACTGGGGTTGTCCCGGCTCCAGTCCTGATACTGCGGATTTGGCCGCCTCCATCACTCCAACCTCAGCGGCGTCGGCCAGAGCCACCGGCAGTTGAACACGGAACAGCGCCCCTTCTCCGGGCTTACTTTCTACACTGATTTCACCACCTATAAGCTCTACGAAAGATTTTGTAATGGCCAGACCGAGCCCCGTACCCTCCGTCGAGGCTGGAGAGCGCCCGGCCTGGACAAAGGGTTCGAAAATACGCTCTATGCGCTCTGCGGCGATGCCCGGCCCGCTGTCCTCAACTTCTATCTGTAAATTATGCATGTCGGGACTATCAGCCATGGGCAGAGTCCGGATACGCAGAGCGATACCTCCTTCCTGAGTGAACTTTACTGCATTGCCCAGCAGATTTATGAGGATCTGGCGCAGCTTGCCGGAGTCAGTCTTAATGAAATGAGTCAATTTCGGATCGGTCTCCAGCACGAAGTACAGCCCGGCGCCTTCGGCGCGAACCTCAAACATCCTAGCTATATCAGCCAGCATTTGCTGCAGATCAAAGGCCATCGGTTCAAGCTCTAAACGTCCCGCTTCGATCTTGGAGAGATCGAGCACATCGTTGATCATATTCAGCAGGTGTTCGCCACTACGTTTGATAATACTAAGCTTCTCCTGTTGGTCGGTAGGCGCATTTTGATCACGCCTCATCATTTCGGAAAAACCGAGAATAGCATTTAGCGGTGTACGCAGTTCGTGGGACATATTAGCCAGAAACACGCTCTTGGCCCGGTTGGCGGCATCTGCTGCTTCTTTAGCCAGCTTTAATGATTCTTCCGCCTCTTTACGTAGAGTAATGTCTCTAACAGCTGAGAAAATATAATCTTTACCTTTAAAAGGAACTAATCTGGCATTAACTTCAACCGGGAGTTTTGATCCATCTTTTCGCATCTGAACAGCCTCAAAGACTGCGTAACCTTTCTCTATAAGATTTTTCATAGCTCCCATCACAACTTCCCTGGCAATTTCAGGATCGTCTAATTCAAGGGGCGAAATTTTTAACATTTCCTCAATGGAATAGCCCAACTTCTTGCACCAGGGCGGATTAACATGTAAAAATGGTTCTGGTGAGCCATCGGGCTTAAAACCATGTACCATTAAGCCATCACCCACATTTTCGAAGACCACACGAAACCAATGCTCACTTTCAGCTAATTCTTTAGAACGTTCTTTCACCTTTTCTTCTAAATTTGCATATAGCTTTGCGTTGTCCAGGGCCATTGCCATTTGCGAAGAGAGCAAATTAAGCAGTTCCACCCGTTCAGGGGTAAAAGCCCCTGTGGTCAGCTTGTTTTCCAGATATAAAATGCCACTGACTTTACCCTGGTTGATTAGGGGTGTGCACAAGACGGATTTCGACTGAGGTTGTTGAATTGTGAGATCATCGGTAAAACCACCCTCCGTGGCGGCGTTATTCAGGACCACACTTTCCTTGCTGCGGGCTACGTAATGAATGATACCGGGGGAGACCTCCTCACGCGCTTCCACGTTGAGCGACTGCAGCACCTGCACCTCGCCTTGGTCGATATCACTTTCGGCTTCGATGACCCAATTACCCTCCTTCTCCAAAATCAGGAACCCTTGTTGCGCCCCTGCATTTTGAATAACAATTTGCATCATCTTGGTCATTAGCTTATCTAATACAATTTCTCTGGCAATGGTTTGTGATGCCTTGATGACCGTATCCAGATCAAGAGGTGTTTGCCGCTCATCAGTTACTCCTTCCGTCTCAAAAAGTTTTGGGTATTTAGCTACCAAATATTTTAGTTTGCCTTTAGCCCCCCATTGTCGGTAACAGTTATAGGCTTTTTTCATATACAGAGATGCAATATCCTCATGCTTTTTTCCAAGCCAGAACCTTGCCGCAAGTTCGTTGGCCAATGCCTCATCATTAATAAAACCCATTTTTTGGGCGCCTTGGATTGCCTGATCGTAATGATACAAAGCCTTATCGGTTTCATCTGCCACCCTGGCTTTTTCGGCCATAATTAAGTCGTACTTATGTTGGAAGGTGGACGGAACAAATTCAGCCCAGATTTCAAACCAATGCAAGGCCTTGTCTACCCAGTCCATCGTATCATTACTTTTTTCCGGTATAGTGCATAACCGCAGCTTTGCAAGTGAAAGGTAAAGGTAATACATTGATATGGTGAAGGAACCGGGGTTGGCATTTATGAAATAATCTACTTCATGAGCATATTTGACTAAAGCTTTGTCCCGGTCAAAGTGATAGACCAATATTAGCTTTTGAAGCAAGAAGTTGTGCCTGCCGAAGGTATCCTTTGCAGAGATAGCGTTCGGCAACCATTCGCTTTCATCAAAATAGGCGCCCTTTAATTCATCAGGTTTTGAGGAAAGCTCTATAAAGTTTTCAGCGGATTGTTGATAAAGCGAAAGCCAGTTCAGCGTTGCTTTCTGGCCCGTATGACTCAGGCTGTTCGTAAACCAGGATATTTGACTTTGATACAGATCAAGATTCATACCTGCAGCAAAGGCCGTAAAGGCAAAGAGAATCGCTCCATAGGAACCGTAGAGTAAATCACCGTCCTCAAAACCTGTATGATAAGTGGTCTTTGCCAGTTCAATGCTCTCTTGAATCGGTCTAACCCAGGGAGAATTAAATGTTAGCAACATCATTCCTTTTGTTCGGCATTTCGCCGTAATGGGATTATCCAGCATATTGCGGGTTGCCTGAAGCAGATTTTTGTTAAATTGGATTAAGCTGATAGCCTCATCTGCGGGGGTTTCAGGAGTAATTGAAGCGCATATCAATTCGCAAACATTTCCAAAAAAATGTGGCGACCAGGAATTCAGGCCATTCTCAAGTGTAGAAATTGCGCCGAGATATACGAGGATAGGAAAGAGAGAGGGATCAACGAAATAAGATGTTGACATCTCGGAAACAATAATCGAGCAGGTGGCCGAAGCTCTCTCGTCGGTCATTTTTTCCAATTCTTGTATTCGCTTTATGGGATCGTCGGTCAGTAAGCTCAGAAGTTTGTCGTATAAATTTTGAATGTCTTCATCTGAAGGAGGCCTGGGAACCTTGATATTGAGATCCTTCAAAAGGTCTAAACCTATTTCTAGTGCTTCAGCAAATCTATATTGCGAAGTTTCCGCTTCGATTTGGGTCATACATATGCCCAATTGATCATTGAAGCTTTTTGCATTCGAGCGAATCAGTTCAAGAATATGCGGGATCTGGTCGTAGTGCCCGGTCAAAGAGGCGAGTTCCCCATTTTCATTATGAAGCGATAAGGTCAACTCATAGTCATTTTGCCAGCTCTTTGATTCAAGTAAGCCAATCCCTGTCTCCGCATACTTTTTTGCACTGGTAAAAGCAGATGCGGCCTTTGCCTTCCGAGCTGCCATTAAGTTTTGCTCAGCCAATTTAGTGCGCTCCCCAGGCTCGGTTATCAATTCCACCACATAATTTAGCTGATTAACAATATCAAAAATCCGATCTTGCGTGGATGGATAGTCTTGTAATAATCTGCCTATTTGCAAATGGAATGACTTTAACTCTTTCTCAGGGATCAATGAATAGGCAGCCTGCTGTACGCGGTCGTGAGCAAATTTATAGTGATCATCAATCGTAGATACAATGCCCTCCCGCAAGGCCGGTCCAAGCCATTCTTTAACTACTTGTTCAGGTTTGTTGACTATGATCAACAGCGTAGCCATATCAAATCGGTTGCCGATACACGCCGCCAATTTTATCGTTTCAACTGTGTTGAAAGGTAGCTTCTGCAATTTACCTGTCATTAAATCAACGACGTTTTCTGTAATGTCCATTGCTTTCAGGACATTCATATCCCATTGCCATTGCCTGGAGTTTGAGTCAAAATTCAACACTCCTTCATCATCCAGGGTATGCATTAACTGATGGGTGAAAAATGCATTACCGCCGGTTTTGGAATAAACCAGCTTTGCCAATGGAGCGCTATATTTCCGGTTGCAATGTAGTGTATCAGCAATAAGCGCACTCACATCATTTGCGGTAAGGTTTTGAAGGCTCATGCGTTTCAGGTTGACTTCAGCTCGCTCTAGCTCTGTTATACTCATGGTCAGCGGATGGGATGCATTCACTTCGTTATCGCGGTATGCGCCAATGATTAGAAAAAAAGCCAGATCAGGATCAGAAAGTAATACCTTCTGCAAGTTTAACGAAGCTGAATCGATCCATTGTAAATCGTCTAAAAAGATCACAAGAGGATGATCTTTTTGAGCCATGACCCTGACAAAGCTTTGGAACACATAATTAAAACGATTCTGCGCTTCTTGCCCGCCTAATTCTGCTACGTCAGGCTGTGGCCCGATAACCCGTTCAAGGTTGGGTATAACATCAGCTAACACTTTACCGTTTAGTCCCACAGCTTTTAGTATAGTCGCTTTCCAGGTTTTGAGCTGAGCTTCATTTTCCATCAGAAGATAGTCTATCAAACTGCTGAAGGCCTGACCCCAGGCAAAGTAAGGGACATTTCGCTGATACTGGTCAAACTTACCTTTGATAAAATATCCACGTTTTCCGGTGATTGGCTTCTGTACCTCGTGGATCAACGCACTCTTACCGATGCCGGCATAACCGGCCACCAGAAAAAGTTCGACCGTCCCGTCAGAGATTCTTGTAAAAGAGTCGAGCAAGGATTTTACTTCAGCTTCTCTGCCATATAGCTTCTGCGGGATCTGGAATATGCCTGTATAATCTGACAAGCCTAATTCAAATCCTTCGATAGCTCCACTCTTCTCTAACTGATCGACGCATACTTTCAAATCATGCTGTAATCCAAAAGCAGACTGGTAGCGGTCTTCGGCATTTTTCTCCAGCAGCCGCATAACAATGGCCGAAATCTGTTTTGGAACTTCGCTTCTGCTTTCGTGAGGCGGCTGCGGCCTTTTTGCAATATGGCTGTGAATCATCTTCAGCGGGTCTTCTGAAATGAAGGGGGCTTCCCCCGTTAATAGTTCATAGAAGGTCACACCCAGAGAATACAGATCGGTACGGTAATCGACGAAACGGTTCATGCGGCCCGTTTGTTCCGGTGATATATAGGGCAGGCGTGCCGCGCTGAACAAAGATATTCCGGCGCCCATTGCCGAAGGGTTCATCAGTGAAGCCTTTAGGTTGTCCGCCTTCCAGTTGATATTGCCGGGACGGATATCTCCGTGGATAACTTCTTTTTTGTGTAAATCATCGAGAGTTGCGGAAATAGAAACAGCAAAAGAAAGGAATTCTTTTAACGGCATTGGTGAGGTGCCTGGAAATTTTTTATTTTTATCACTCATATCACTGTTTTCCACCCAGCAGTTCCAGTATTTTCTCAAAGCGGAATTCCTTCACCAGAAGCAGCAGCCCCCCGGCTATGTCCGGTTGTTTATTGCCGATACGGTCGATGACGTCATTAACGTCTGAAATATCGAGGTTGTGCGCAGCCTCCCCCAAAGCCTGCCTCAGTTCTTCAGGCAATTCAGCCAACATTTCTGAAGTAAGAGTGATCTCAGGCTCAGCCTTTTCTACTTGCGGCCTTTCTTCGTAGATATACCGCACACCGAGGTGCTCAGCCATTGCATCGAAAATCTCATGGCTCTTGAATGGCTTATAGACTACATGGTCGCAACCTGCCTCCATAATTTTCTTACGCTGTTCTTTCAAAGCGCCGGCTGTAATAGCAATAATCTTTACTTTATCGCCCTCAGGCAAAGACCGAATCGCTGCGGTGGCTTTGAAACCATCCATAACAGGCATACGCATATCCATCCATATTAAATGAGGATGCCATTCTTTAAAATGGGCAATCGCTTCTTCACCATTGGCTGCATTTCTCGTTTTAAATCCGGCCTCTTCCAGTATGCCGCCAAGCAAAAGCCGGTTTTCAATATTATCCTCTGCAATGAGAATACGCCATTCAGGCTGTCCCGCTTCGAGTCCCGCTACCAAAGTTTTATCCACCTCAAGGCTGCTCACGTCTGCCGCTTCCGCCAGGCTTACAGGCAGTTCAACAGAAAATCGTGCCCCTTCGCCGGATTTGCTCTCAACAGAAATCCTTCCATTCATCAGTTCTATAAAGGATTTGCTAATGGCCAGACCCAATCCAGTGCCTTTAGGCGAGGTACGGGTTTCATCAATTTGAAAAAAAGGCTCAAAAATTCGCTCTATCTGCGCCTCAGGGATACCGGGACCACTATCCGCTACGTCCAATTGTAAGGTGCACCGGGCAGGACTATGGGCTTCAGGCAAAGAACGGGCACTCAGTGAAAAGCTGCCTTTTGCCGTGAAGTTCACTGCGTTGCCCAGCAAGTTAATAAGAACCTGGCGCAGTTTACCTATATCGGCCCTGATATAGCGTACCAGCGCCGGATCAATGTCCAGATTAAAAAGCAAACCTGCACTTTGGGCACGTATTTCAAACATTTGACCGATTTCCGACAACATGGCATGAAGGTCGAAGGGAGAGTTCTCTATCTCCACCTTGCCTGCCTCTATTTTGGAAAGATCCAGAACGTCATTGATCATATCCAGCAAGTGCTCTCCACTGCGTCTGATTATATGAAGTTTTTCTTTTTGAGAAGCCTTGATATGAGAGTCATAACCCAGCATTTCGGAAAAGCCGAGGATGGCATTGAGCGGTGTACGAAGCTCATGGGACATATTGGCCAGGAAAGTGCTTTTGGCCTGATTAGCGGCTTCGGCTTCTTCCTTGGCAATGAGCAGTTCCCTTTCGACTCTTTTCTTTTCCGTAATATCAAGCGACGCAAGAACAAGGCCCGTCACCTTATTTTCTTCATCAAAAACAGGAACTTTGCGGCTGTAAAAAGTATGCACCCTTCCATCGGGAGCGGGTACTTCCTCTTCCTGAAAGTTTTCCTTGCCTTCCTTTATCAGTTTTTCATCAAATTCCCTGATTTTGGCAGCTGCATGAGGAGGGAAAATATCTGCATCGACCTTCCCTATGGCAGCTTCCCTTTTCACGCCTGTCACCTCTTCAAAATTGCGATTTACCAGCAAATGACGTCCATCACGATCTTTCATAACCAAAACAACGGGAACCGTATCGATAACCATTTGCAGGAGTTGCTCACTTTGCTTCAGCGCCCCTTCCACCTTCCTGCGGTCAGTGATATCCTGCATGGAGACGACGGCCCCCAGTTTCCTCCCCTTTTCATCGATCATGGCCTGGCCACTTGCCACAACAGTGCGTTTGGTCCCTTCCCGTGAGGTAATAACCATCTCCTGGTTTTTCACCCTTTCACCTCGAAAGGCCCGATAAAGAGGAACCTCCTCTGTCGACATGGGAGTGACGCCATCAGCCAGAAAAAGATCGTAATGGCTTGCCCACTCATCAGGAGGTAAGCTTTCTACATCTATTCCGTGGAAAGTACGTGAAGCACGATTAAAGAGTGCAAGAAGACCTTCATCATCACAGGCTACAATCCCATCCTGTATGTTCTCTAAAACTGCCTCCACAAAGATTCTTTGCCTGTTAAGTTCCGCCTCGGCAAAACGCCGCTGTTTCACCTCCCGTCGCAGGGACCAGGACCAGAGCAGGGCTGCCGTTAGCACTAAAAGAAATCCCGTACTAACTATTGCAGTGTATTTGAGGATCGTCTCTCTCGAAACGCCTCTGGGATCGACCAGTCCAAACCATTTGTCATAAAGTTCATCATATTTGCCACTGGCTTTAACGATACTAAGCCCCAGCTTAAGTTTTTCCAGAAGTTCCGCATTGCCTTCCCGAACTGCAAAGCCGTAGCCCCGTCCATAGACGTTAAAGCCTGGCCCCCTGGTAACAATGTTATTCAATCCCATTTCCTTAACTTCCAGCAAACCTGTTAAACGTGGAAGAAAAGCCAGGTCTCCCTCACCTGAGGCCAGCAGGCGCAATGCTTCCGCTACTGACTTAACTGCCAGCAAGTCTTGTGTTATCCCTTGCTCAAAAAGATAGTCATGGGTGGCATCGGCCCGCATAACGATTATCCTCTTTCCATACAAATCCTTTTCCCTGACAATCCCTTCATCCCCTTTGCGTATAAAAGCCACTGCATCAGATGTGGTATAAGGCGCCGTAAAGTCGAATACCTTTTCCCGTTCTTCCGAATAGGAGACTAACGGCAGGGCGTCAATTTCACCTTTTTCCAGAGCAGTACGCACTTCTTCCCATGAGCCTACGCGGAATCGCACTTTCAGCCCCATTACCTGGGCTACCGCCTTGAAGAGGTCCACGCTAAATCCATGGGCTTCACCTTTTTTATTGACCAGGGCAAAGGGAGGGTAATCGAGTTCGCTTCCAACCAGTAAAGTTTTCTCCCCAACAAGGTCGCCTGGAATGATCTCTAATTGAAAATTGTGTCCCATCATCTGCTGACTTGTTCTTAGAACCAACCCTTTCTTTTCTCTAAAGTCCGGTGAATTATAGACTGTCTGGTGGCCATCTCTAATTCTTATGGCAATTCCCTGATGCATTCGAAAGGGGCTTTCAGGACCAAAGACAGATTCTGCTCTGAAGACCAGTTCGAAGGCTCCCTCTTTAGCGTGTGGAATCATGAGGGAGTAGCCCATTTTGCCCTGGATGATGACAAATGGACTTGAAAGAACGGGCTTACCGCTCGATAAAGCATCCTCAAGGGCAGCTTTAGGACCGGAAAGGCCTATTTTTAAACCGATGACTCTCCGGTTCGGTTCCAGCGGTGATACATAACGGATGCGTTGGCTGCCATCGATATAATTGATGGTTTGTAAAAAAGGGTTAGCTCTGTTCAAATGGGATACCTTTTTTATGTGTTCATCCTGGCTCCCGGGAATACGGTCTCCATAGGTACTGATGATGTCTGAAATACTTAAGCCAAGACGGTCTTCAAGATTGTTAAAGAGGTAGCCGGCCTCCTCACGGGCAATGTGGGGATTCCTGTCAAGCCAGGCTTTTTCATCGGCTGTCAACGAGTTTTCTGACGGCTCGGAACCCCTGTCTCCATACAAAAAGGAAGGTAAAGAAAAGAAAATTAATGCAGCAACAGTTATTGTTACCCTTAATTGATAGATAGTAAGCCGGCATCGGCCCTTCTTCACTTTAGCGAAATCATGACTCTTTTTAATCATTATTTTTCCTTAATTCATCCAACATTAACAGAATCCGGTCAAAACTAAATTCTTTTGCCAATACCTGTAATCCCTCAGCAATATGGGGGTAATTAGTGCGGATCCGACCTATCACTTCATCAGTGGTTGAAATATCGAGGTTGTACGCAGCCTCCCTCAATGCCTGCTTCAGTTCTTCAGGTAATTCTGCCAACATGTCGGGTGTGAGAGTGATTTCCGGCATAGCAGATTCTTTCTTCTCCTCTTTATAAGTATATCGTACAGCTTCGGGTAATGAACGTATTTTTACCGAAGCCTCGTAGCCATAGGTCACCGTCATGTGCATATCCATCGGGATGAAATGGGGCTGCCATTACTGAAACTGCCCGACGGCCTGCTCGCCCTTTTCAGCCTTTTAGAGCCTGAAGATAAAATGAACAGGCCGGGAAATGATGTCGCTATGATGGTGTGGAATCCGGGTTTCATTTAACAACTAATCCATATTCTTCCCATTAATCAAAAACTGAGAGATTAAAGGGGCAAGTACCGGAATGCCTTCACGCAACGGAATCAAAAGGGAAGGAAAAGCAATTTATAATGGACGAGGTACAGGAAAGATCACTGCTGCCCCGTCGTCATTCAGAAGTCATAGCGCATACGAAACTGCACACGGTCAAGCTCTCCATCCTGTCCGTTTTCCAGCTCCCGTTCGGCATGGACATACTCCATGCCGTACAATACATTGTCAACTGTGGTGAAAATAATATTCATATGCAGGGAATAAGCCTCTTTGTCCACTGTTGCGGGAACGATATTGAGGTCGTTATCGGCATGAACGTAAGCATATGCCAGGTTGGAACGAATGTTGTCACTCCACCAGTGTTGATAGGAAATATGTGCATTGACGATTGTCTGCAGCTTAATTTGCCCCTGTGAATCAATAGCGCCGTCATTATAAGTATTCCCCGCTACATATCGTCCGATGGCATCGCCGTAGGCAATGCCCAATCTGAGATTATCCACACCGAAAGTATTCAAACGCCCCGATGCATAAAGGCCATATCCCCATACATGATCTTCCACGCCTGCCACCAGGGCGCCGTCACTGCGGATCTCGCGAAATAAGCCCGACAGGGAGGCCTCACCCCAATCGCCACGCAAGGTTAACCTGCTTGCAATGTCCGGGTAGCGGTCATCATCGGGAGTTAGCTGAATTCCCGATGTATTGGTAAGCGTCGTTTCCGCCTGTTCCAGCGCTATCCGAAAATCTCCACTTTGAAAGGCTTGCGTAAAACGAATCTGTGGCTGGCGCGCAAAAACATCTGTCGCCGGGAGAACAAATGTATCCGGGTTGCCTGTACCATGGAAGGTGGAGTTTGTCTGGCCCATGGTCAGTTGGCCTATCTCGAGATAAGCGTGTCGCAGGCGTATATTGTGCGAATTGCTGATCTTTTCATTGCCGCTGGAACCCCAGAAATCAACTTCGATGAGAGAAGCTAAATATCCTTCTATCGTCGGTATTCGTGATTTCAGCCAGATTCGGCTGTCGCGGCCATGAAAGTTAAACTGCCCCCTTTCGCCGCTACTATCAAGAGGGACAGCTCCGGGCCAAACAGAGAGATCACCGGAATTACCGCCACCCGGTCCTCCAACACTGGGCCGGTTATAGAGGGCGTCAAACTGTACACGCCCGCCGACAGTCAGAAAGGATCTGATACTATTGTCGGATTTTATCCCGGACTGCTCTTTTTCAAGTTCCTCTATACGTTGATTTTGCTGTTCCAGCTTTTGCCTGAGAAGCTCTATCTCCCTGTCGACATCCTTTGCAATGGCCGTGGTATTTAGATAAAAAAGGGCTAAAAGGGCCGGAAAGCATATTCTGCTGATAGAGCTCAGGTAATATGGCATGGAGTGTCGTTTTTCGGCATATATTTTCATATGAGATCCTTTAGCTCTTTGCTTTCTTTACTCATGTCACGAAACTGATCGTGGCAAGCATTGCAGGCGTTAATCATTTTTCCTGTCACCATTCTGAGCGATGCCGGATCTTCCGACCTTATGGCCTCTTTTACTATCCGGGCCCGCCGGTCAAGATCAGCGGCAAGTTTCTCAAAGTAAAGTTGATTCTTCTCATCAAGATTGAGGTTATTTTTTATATAGTCGGGGTTCTTGATTGTCGACGCCATTTCGGTAAGGAGTGTTGCTATCTGTTTAGCGTTTCGCAGGCGGATGCGGTCCCGCTCGAGCTCACTGTAGAGCCGTTCGAAAACAAGATGTTCCATCTCATGCATTAAAAGCTCCAGCCTTTTGCTTTGTACCTTGTGCAATGAGGCCGGACCCATATTAGAAAGCCGTGGCAAGGTTTCTTTCGGCTTGGAGGGTGTACAGGCCGTTGCTAACGACAGACTGCATACAATTATCAATGCGGGCTTTATGAGACGGAAATATTTGAGTAAGACAGGTATTTTCAAGATTAAGGGCATTTTTTAAACCTCTTTATTTAGTTTTCATCCAGAAAGGGTGCTTTTCCGCAATCTCTGCGTCAATCTTCGGTTTTGCTTGTGCGACGTACAGCAGTACGACTCGGCGAAACCCTTGATTTCCTTGACCTTGCAAAAAATCCCGCCTTTCTGAATTGAAAACAAAGTTTGATTTATTATAATTTCTGGATTGACACTATTTATATTTTTTGAAAATCAGAAATAACCGTCTGGGAGCCTGCCGGACTTAGGGCAAATCTACTGCGAAAAAGCCCTTTTCAAGAAAAATGGAAACTATAAAAAAGGTGCCCATTCCTCACTTTGCTTTCAACGCTTATATCCCTTATTTTAAGTGTAACAAAGGAATAGCTGATAGCAATGGTTTCCAGGGTTAATATCTAAATCACAGAGTCGCTGTGTTTGGTTATTATAGGGAAACTGTCTAATTGTCAGCCGCTCAAATCCCCCCTCTCCCCATAGTCGTCAGGCTAAGAAGTAAATTCAAAAAGTACCAAATACCGCACTTCTGTCGGCCTTATTGCACCTTCTTCTTCAATTTAATCGCTTCATTACAAAGATCAATCATAATATCGAAGCGAAAGGCCGACAGCAGGGAACCAAGCC
This sequence comes from Deltaproteobacteria bacterium, assembly GCA_029860075.1. Taxonomy (NCBI): domain Bacteria; kingdom Pseudomonadati; phylum Myxococcota; class Myxococcia; species Deltaproteobacteria bacterium. The sequence continues at coordinate 91,924 of JAOUBX010000003.1, forward strand.
CATTTGCAGCTTCGGGCATAAGCTTTTTTAACTCAATAATTAGCTTCTCCATCGCTTCATCATCAAAGTCTTTTGCCGCCTTATGAAGTGATTCCAGTTGATCTAAAGGCAAAGCCGACAAAATTTCAGGCGTCAGTTCCTTATGAGATAGGGCAGGCACTTGGCCCTCTTCCTCATAAAGATACTTGACAGCGAGCAGCTTCTCCATCATGTGGAAGATTTCTTCAGGCTGGAAGGGTTTCCATAGTATTTCATCACATCCGGCATTTAAAATTTTCCCCCTCTGTTCTTTAAATGCGCTTGCCGTAATAGCAGCGATCTTTACCTCATGGCCTCCCGCCATGTCCCGTATTTTAGAGGTCGCCTCATATCCGTCCATAACGGGCATGCGCATATCCATCCAGATAAAATGGGGATGCCACTGCCTGAAAATCTCAAGGGCCTCTTTCCCGTTTACGGCTTCACGTATAGAAAAGCCCACGTCTTTAAGCAGTGTTGTAAGGAGCAAGAGATTTTCCGGATCATCTTCCACCACCAGAATACGATAAGACGCTTGCCCCGGCACAAGTCCCGTCACATTTCCAGCGGGAACAATCGTGACAGCCGGCTCTTCTACATGGGCTTTTTCCAGAGGCAGCCCCACTTTGAAAAGGGAACCCTGCCCTTTTTTGCTTTCAACACTCACTTCCCCTCCCATATTTTTAATAAATGAATTGCTTATAGCAAGCCCCAGGCCTGTTCCTTTTACATTACCGCGCCTTTCGCCTGCCTGGATAAAGGGTTCGAAGATACGGCCAAGCATTTCCTCTTCAATACCGTATCCCGTATCTTCCACTTCCAGTGAGAGCCGGCAGAATGAAGGACGATCAATTAATGGCTCTGTTTTAGCACGCAGGGTCACCCCTCCCCTGTCGGTAAACTTAATAGCATTTGCCAGCAAATTGATAAGCACCTGCCTAATTTTACCTGCATCCCCTTTGACAAATCGCTCCCTTAGTGAATCTTTTTCAAGGGAGAAGGTAACTGACTTTTCCATCACTTTGGGGCGGATCATGTCACTCACGTCGTCAAGGAGGCTTTCCACATTAAAAGGCCTCATCTCAAGCTCCGTTTTACCTGCTTCAATCTTGGAGAGATCAAGAATATCATTGATCATGGCAAGAAGATGTTCTCCGCTCCGATTGATAATTCCAACCTGTTCCCGTTGCTTTTCCGTTACTGCGGCATCGCGGGCCATCATTTGTGAAAAGCCTAAAATAGCATTGAGGGGAGTACGCAGTTCATGGCTCATATTGGCAAGAAAAATCGACTTTGCCCGATTGGCCAGATCGGCCTCTTCCTTGGCCGCTTTGAGTTCTTCTTCTACCATTTTCAGGGGAGTAATATCCTGTACGGAGCCAATAGAACGCGAAGGACTGCCGTCTTCTGCATATTCAGTACGACCCAGTTCTCGCACGAACTTAATGCGGTCGTCTTTCATGAGTAATCGATGGACCAATTCATAGGGCTTCTTTCTTTCAACTGAAGAGGTGTAGGCCCTGCTAACCATATGCCGGTCCTCGGGGTGAACAACGTCAATAAAGGCTTCATAAGAGTTGTCAAAAGTCTTTTCGTCAATTTCAAAGATACGATAAGCTTCATCGGACCAGTCAAGTTTATCTGTCTTCAGGTTCAATTCCCATTGACCCAGACTGGCAATGTGCTGCGCTTCTTTAAGCTTTCGCTCACTTTCAATAAGCAGGGCGTTAGTGCGTGTTCTCATACGATAGCTCTGGAAGATGGTTATGGCCAGACCGGCAATGAGTAAAACAACGGCCATGAGGGCATAGAGAAAGTTTTGCTGCATTGAAATAGTATCTGTTTGCCTGGCTAAAACTTCCTCCTGCTCGTCAATGGTTTTTTCCTGTCTCTCTATTTTCTCACCCTGCTCCTCCAATATTGTCGAGCGGGCCTCGATTTCCTTCTCTTGTTTACTGAGGGCTTCTTCACGTGTACGTATCCGCTCCGTCAGTTCTTCATATTTCCTGTGTTCACTTTCAACAAGCGCCTTCTGATCATTGATAATATCTTGCTGTTGTTCATTTTTCCGCATCAATAGATCATACTCTTTATGACCTTCCTCTATAATCGCTTCCTGTTCCTTCGTTTTCTTCACGGCCTCCTGAAGAGCGGCCTTTTCTATATCTACCGCTTCCTTAAGGGCGCCCCTTTCCTGACGGATTTCTTTCATCTTCTCTTCCAGTTCCATTCTTTCGCGCTGAAGGGCATTGATTCGTTCATCCTGTTCATTCAAAGAAAGTTGGGCTTTCCTGTAGAGCTCGGCTACGTCGATCTCTGTTCCGCCGAGAAGGATAATATCGGGATTTATTCCCAGATTCTGGTTGAGAATATTGGCCTTGTTGATCTCGAAGCGAACCCCCTTTTCCTCCGTTTCAAAAAGGTTGATCATAATAATACGCTTGTTGGCTACACTGTCCGAAACGAGCAGGACGTTTCGCCCCTGAGCTTCTTTGAAAATCCGGGGGTAGTCCCCGGCCTTGTCAGCGGAAAGATAAATGAGATGGGCGTCGGCCGGCACATCGCTTCTTGTGGAACGTGTCACCTTTATTGGCTTACCATGAAGTTTTTTGATTTTGGCAACGCCTTTCAGGGAATCATAAATACTGCGGCTGTCATCGATGATATGGATGCGGTAGGTTTTTATATTGGCCTGATTGGCCCATTGGATGTTCTCGGCCAGCCGGAAAAGGTATACGGAAACCAGGTTGGAGCGTGAGGGTACTGCTGTGCCCAGAGGTTGGGCGAAGGAAATGAGCAAAGAAATAACTACAAAAATTTTCAGATAGAGCTGTGAAGACATTATAGGCGGCTCTTTTAAAAGGTTTGCCTTTTTACTTTCCCCAGGCTGTGGAAATATTATTAACAAACTCCTTATCAAGTCGGGGAATCTTTTACACTCCCCTCCTATTTTAGGAGGGGTTGGGGGTGGTAAAAGCTCCACCCCATAAAAAAACCAATTATTGAAGAGCAGCTGATTATTCAACCACCCCTTAAGCCCTTTATGCCCTCTGGGTGCTCCTTATCAAGGCGGGGAATATTAAACCTCTACAGGGAGGGGTTATGAAAAAATGCACAGTCACAAGCTTTATGCCTGGCTTATTGTTTCAATATACAAACAGGAACGAATCCGGATTTTCTATTTATGTTTAATTATATCATTTTTTTCCTCATTGCCGCCCACTTGACAAATCTATTGCTATAAGTTTTATTTATATATACAGACTTTTTCATGACTGTAATTAATCAATCACCCGCCGCAAGCAGCGGGGTATGAGCGCGGAGACTACGTTCCCGCTTTATCCCGAACCGGGGGGAATGCACCCGCCAGGGATTCAATAAGAAGTTTATCTAAAACATGAGCAACTATACAATTATCTGCACAATTCTTTTGTTACTGCTTATTGGACCGATTACAGGCAACGCCCGGGAGGACTTGCTTGATTTGAGCCTTGAAGAATTGGGTAAAGTAACCTTTACTACCTCAAGCCGGATCAAGGTGCCCTTCGATGAAACCATCGGTACAGCCTATTCCATAGACAGGAAAACCATCAGGAAGCGTAATTACCAGAGCCTCAAGGACCTGCTCGAACATATCCCCGGTTTTGTCGTATTGCACCGCGACATCCAGTACGTGGCAGGGGTACGCGGCCTGAACGCCAATGACAACCAGAAGCTCACCCTCATGGTCAACGGCTATGAGATTATCGGCATCAATGAACCTGATTTTCTTAACGGACCCATCAACCTGGACGAGGTGGAAAAAGTGGAAGTAATCGTCGGCCCCTCCTCCTTTTTCGAAGCGGCAAACACCCTGGTGGCAACAGTCAATGTCATCACCCGCAAGGTTGACGGCACGAGTTTATCGGTAACTACAGGCAGCGATGTTGATTATCGCGGCACAGTGGCAGCAGGAAAGGAGTGGCAAGAGGACAAACAGATGAGCACCTTGCTGACTATGGAGCGTAGAATCGGATTCAGCGCTTTTGATGAAAAGATTGAAGATGCCGGTCTGCAAGGTACAAAAGGGCATTCCTGGGTAGCGGCATCGGAGCGCCAGTACCACTTTGTCACCCGGGGTCGCTACAAAGGATGGTCGGGCCAGTTGCAGGCCTATGAAAGCAAACGGCCGCATATTTCCGCCAGAGGCGGTTATGTTATCTCCTCCAGCACTGCTGCACATGACCGGCATCTTTCCGTAGTCGAACAGATCTACTCCGCCAGCCTCCGCAATGAACAGAAGTGGAGCAGCGCTTTAATAAGCCATGCCATTCTGAGGGCAGCGTCGAGGACTGAAACCAAAGACCCGGAAACAGGCGGAGATGGTGAATTGAAGTCCCGTGACTACAATCTTGAACTTGGCGGAATCTATTCGGGCAAAACCCACATCATACAAACGGGTGTGCAAGCTTCCCATGACGACTATGTAACATTCAGAAGTGATGATGGCGATACATTTCTCGACGGTTCAGCCAATGCGCTTGGATTCTATTTCTCCGACACATGGGAGGCATCGGAAAAGCTAAAAACGGTTCTCGGCCTGCGTGCCGACCGGAATACGGTCCTGCCCGGTCACGACTGGTTTCCCGGTGGAAGGGCTGCTCTCGTCTATAAGGCAACTGATAACTGGACAAGCAAGTTAATGTATAACCATGTAGTCAAAATGCCTGCGCCAATGGCCAGCCGGATGGAGCTTTGGGGCGCTAACAACGCCGGCCCCACCACCCCTGCCTGGGCTCAGCAAAACGATACGGCTGATATGCCCGAACGGCTGAGTACCCTGGAGTGGCAAAATATCCTCTATTTCAGCGGCCGCAAGGGAAGGAGCTCATTCACCCTTTATTATCAGTACCTGCAGGACTTTATCTCCTGGGGAGGCCCCTGGACTAACCTGAGCGATTACAAGGGATGGGGTGCGGAAGGAGACGTGCGGTACAGACCAAAGGAAGGAATGGACAACTGGCTCAATTTCAGTTGGCTCGATTCTACTTTCGATGCCGATAACCCCGATGTTGAAAGACACATTCTCGTTGATGACGACCACCGCATGATCGGTTCTCCAAGACTGACCGTCAACGCGGGAACGACCATCACAACTGCCGAAAATGTTTTCCTCTCTCCATCTGCCAGATATATGACGGCACAAAGCGCTTACGACGTTCAGCGTAATAAGTTCAAAACCATTAACAACCGCTATTATTTTGATGTCGGCCTCTTGTGGAATAAAGCCTTTTCCATCGAAAATACGGCTCTCAGGCTTCGGATCAGAAATGTTTTGGACAATCGGGACCATATTTCCGGAAGCTGGCTGAAAGGCGAATATGAACCAAGGGGAATTAACGGGAATATCTCTTTGGACTTTGAATTTTAGAGAGATACTTAACATAAAGCTGGTAATTAGCACTTATAGAAACCCTATTTCCCCCTCTTAACAAACCCTGGCGGGAAATGGATAACTGCTATGGGCAAATGCTCATTTATTCACCTGCCTTTTCACCACACATCTCTTCTTCTATTACCTTCATTAATTTTTTTATGGATACGGGTTTTGAAACGATGAGATGATTTCCTAAATTTTCAATACCTTTTACCCTTCTTTCCGGCAGGCTTTTTAACTTGTCGTGAAAGGCTCTTCCATAGTATCAAGCTTGTCTAAAAGAAGCGCACCGAGCATAGAAACCTCATTTAGACCTTAACGAAATTTTCTATTGATACTGCTTCAGCGCCATGGTCCTTATGTCCGGTGTGGTGATTTTCAGGCGCATAGGCCGCAGACAGCAGGGATAAAAAGACGATAGAAAGTTTTATGGAAAATAATTACTCCATGGCCAGCTTAAGCAAGGTTTTTGCCAGAACAATTGCACCTTTGGCAATTTGATCGGGCCTTGAGTATTCATCGGGAGAATGACTTTTGCCATTACGGCAGGGGATAAAAATGAGTCCCGAAGGAATTAAGGATCCGTCACTTCTTTTCTGTTCGGCAATGACGGCCGCATCATGCCAGGCGCCGCTTACCATTTCAAGAAAAGAGGCCCCTGTTTCGCGGCAGGATTTTTCAATAGATTCCCTGATTTCCATATGCAGGGAATCTATACCGGGCGTAAAAGACAATTCCTCAATGTGAGTTTCAACACCCATTTCTTTTGCTTTTTTCTCTATAAGCAGCCTGGCATTTTTACAATATTCATTCATATTTTCATTGCAGCTTCTTACTTCGAATGAGAAATAAGCAAATCCACTCACTTTGGATATGGCATTTTTATAAACTTCTCCATACTTGTCATTGAGATCATTAATACTGTTGATGACGCCCATGGTCTGAACAAGATCCATCCCTTTATTCAAATGCTCCTGTGCCAGTTCATGGAGGGCGACAAGAATATAACCAAGTGCCAGGTTTGTATCTTTTCTATATTCACTGCCCATAGGCGTTGCTCCCGAATGATCGAATTCACCCATCAAATGTACAAGATAGCGCGCAGGTCCCCTGACGCCGCTTACAATACCAATGTCTTTACTCTTAACTTCAAGGAAGTTACCCTGCTCAATATGGAGTTCCACATAGGCTGATATGGAATCTATTTCTTCCTGTGACAGCGCAGGAACGCCTTTTTTTATACACTCTGAATCGACGCCGCACCTGTGCATCCACTCCTCCAGCGTGTGCCCTTTATAACTCGCTTTAAGGGCCGGCCCATGGAGACAACCGAAAGCCCCCCTGCTTCCCATTGAGGCATAACCGAAAGCGGCCGACTCTTCTCCACGCCAGACCCTTAATCGGAGTCCCTTTTTTAACACTTCTGAAGAACGATGCAACATAATTATAGCTTCGAGACCGGCAACGATACCTGCCAGTCCATCATAATTGCCGCCAAAAGGGACTGTATCAGCATGGGACCCCGTCTCAACGTATTCATTATAATTACCGGGTGTTTCAACAATAAGGTTGCCAATTCCGTCGCATCGGGTCAGCAGTCCTGCGCCTTTTGCCGCCTGAGCAATATATTCTATGACCGATGTCTCTTCAACAGAATAGGCTGTTCGTATATAACCGGCTTCTCTCGTTGAACCGGCAACGCCGATTTTATCGAGTTTCCTGTAATGTCTTTCTATCGATGCAGGTGAAATATTTAGCGCTGCCATTCTTTCGCCATCTCTCCTTTTCCCCCTTTCTTTTTATAGCATATGAACCCCTTTTGTTGAACGAAAAAGGGTAACAATAAAAAGGATAATTTTATAAACCTCTATGGATATCATTTTCTACCTTCATATATTCTCCTAAAAGAGCCGTTGGTTCATGGCTTCCGGTAAAAGCGCCTGATTCCACAGCGCTTCAAAAAAAGTCCCCCCTTTACTGCAGATGAAGCCGGGATTTTTTTGAAAGCGCCCTTAAACAATATGTTACACTATAGATTCATGCCCGACTGTTCAGAGATCGCCCACCGTTCCAGGAGAATGAAAAAAACAAAAAAAATTATACATATCGATATGGATGCCTTCTTTGCCTCAGTCGAAGAGAGAGACCGACCTGAACTTAAAGGCAAAGCCCTTATTGTCGGAGGCGACCCTCAAAGCCGCGGAGTCGTTGCTGCCTGCTCTTATGAAGCGAGAAAGTATGGCATTCACTCGGCCATGCCCTGCTCAAGAGCCTATAAACTCTGCCCTGACGCTGTGTTTTTAAGGCCACGGTTCGATGCCTATAAGGAAGTATCCAATGAAATAAGGAATATTTTTTTCGAATACACCGATCTGGTTGAGCCCTTATCACTTGATGAAGCCTATCTCGATGTAACGGTAAACAAAAAAGCGATTACAAGCGCAACAGAGATTGCCGGAGAAATAAAGAAAAAAATAGTGGAAAAAACAGGAGGGTTGACGGCTTCAGCCGGTGTTTCATTCAACAAATTTCTTGCTAAAGTGGCTTCCGACTATCGAAAACCAGACGGACTTACCGTTATTACACCTGAAAAAGCGCCCGCCTTTATTGATAATCTCCCCGTTGGCAGAATCTTTGGCGTGGGAAAAGTAACTGAAAAAAAGATGCATCATATGGGCATAAAAACCGGAGCTCATCTCAAAAAGCTGGATAAAGAAAAACTTATATCACTCTTTGGCAAATCAGGAGGATATTTCTATAAAATCGTCCATGGTAACGATGACAGGCCCGTCGTGACTCACTGGGTACGAAAGTCAGTGGGGAAAGAAACAACCCTTAAAGAAGATATAATTGATGTTAATGTAATGGGTGATGTTCTTAAGGTACTTGCAGAAAAAATTGAGAAATATCTAAAGCCCCGGGAACGCACTGCCAGGACAATTACTCTTAAGGTTAAGTACTTTGATTTCAAACAGGTGACACGAAGTATAACTGTCAATGAAGCCATTACCGGGGCCGGCCCTATGATGGATCTAATTATGCCCTTACTTGCTTCCACAGAGGCAGGAGAAAAAAAGGTGAGGCTTCTCGGTATGAGCATTTCTAATTTTACCGATGACGGGAGGGATAGTCCGGAAACAGGGCAACTGGCTTTTCCATTTTATTAACAGGATTTATACGAAGATAGACAGAAATCCATTGTCCTTAATAAATAAACCCCTTACTTCGAATAGAACAAGAAATAGTGAAATGTTAATCTTCTTGTTATTATTATATCGAACCTTTATGCCTTTTTATTTTCCAGATGAATTATGAAGCGCCTCATCTCCTCATTCATTCTCCTTATTTTCTCTCCCCTCTTTGCCTTTGCTGAAGAAAGTAATGCGGCGGGAGACAAATCAACAAATAATTTTAAACGTTATACCATAGAATATGAATTGGACGCTTATTACTCAAATACGGGACTCTATGTCAACCTTACCGACTCGCCTGTTCCGGATGCAGGCGACATGACGGAATTAGCGGTTTATAAAAAACTCTTTTACAGTTCCCTTCTTCCCCGATTTTTTGTTGTTGAGGCCTCCCTTTTCCCCATGCCCGTAACGGGTGTCTTTATCAGAAAAAATGATGAGGATTTTTACAACAGGGCCCGTATTAATAGAAACGTCAATCTCGTTAAAGCCGTTACCGCAGGATTTGAAGAACCTTACGCTTTTAATTTGTTTCTCGGAAATGTACTCAAATTTACTCGCCCCGGTGAAAAAGGAAAAAAAGGCAATTTTGGTTACATGGGCTACCTTTTAAGTGTGGGAGATTATCATATTAGAGATAATGAATTGATCTTCGATAAATGGGCTGAGCTGGAATGGAAAGTAAAAGGTGACCAGAAGTTCGAAAGTTACAAGCTAAGCTGGAGTTACCGCATTGGGGCCAAGTTCCACGATCATAAAGACATAAAAGATGTTCTTTATATTGCTCTGAGACGAAGCCGCCTTGATTACAAGGCTTCGGCCGGATCCATTATTGACAATAGCGGGATTGAGTACAGGTATGATATAGACATGAATAGTCTGAGCCCTGTAAGGCACTACTTTATTGTAGATAAAAAACTTCCCTGGAAAGAAAAACATTTAGCTGCCTCCATTGCGCTTGGCTTTATATGGGAAGGCAGCAGAAAATATACGGGCGCCCTGGAAAGAAAAGATAGAAAAGGGGACTTACAGTTTATTATCAGACCAAATATTCATTTTTAGTGACTGCCGCACTTTATTTCAATAAATATTTACTCATAATATTATCTCTAAATCATTAAAACTAAACTACTTTTTTTATGGATCTTCCTATCAGGATCACATTTATTTCATTTGAAGTATTGAATACTAAAAGAATCCTTTTAAATTAAGATTTCTTTTGTTATTATCGGTTAACAATTCAAATTATTTTACAATGATTGATATGAAAAAGTTATCTCATTTATTAATTTTATTGTTTATCCTTCTTTTCTTAACCGATAATTCCGCCACAGCGGCAACAACAGGACAATATGGCGATGTCATTCTCAATAAAAATGCTGCTTCCATGAGGGAAGTTGGCGTCAAGGATGTCTTGTTTCCCCACACGTTCCATCGAATTAGATTTAAATGCAAGGTCTGCCATAATGATATTTTTGTCATGAAGGCCGGAGCCAATGAAATCAACATGAACGTCATTATGGAGGGCGAGATGTGCGGTAAATGCCATAATGGAATCATAGCCTGGGAACCTATCGAGTGTGAAAAATGTCATTCAATGAGACCCGGCTATACGGGAGGTGTAGTACAAAATGCAAAGAGGAAATAAAGTAAAAAATACCGCCTTTAGAAACACTTATAAGGCTTTATTTTTTTTATTTATTTTTTCTATTCCTCTTTCTGTTATGTCCTGCACAAAGCCCCTTGCAAGTTCGAAAAAGCTCGTCTTTACACCTCCCCCTGCTGAAGCTGAACTCATTGGAGGAAAAGATAAAAAAAACATTATTGACCAACGCTTTCTCCCAAAAGACAAATATGGTCTTGTTGACTGGAAAGAAGTTATTAACAGGAACCTCATCAACCCTGCTTCATCTTTAGACCCCGATGAAGCGGCCGGCAAAGAGGAAGAGACAGCCGACTTTGTTATTATCTGGTCAAGCACCATTAAACCGTCCCTGTCATTTTCTCCCATCGTAAAAACCATTCCTATCGGTGGAAATAATTACAAGTTCGAGATGGGAATCGATTTCCAGAGAATACTCGAAAGAATAATATTCAGTAAAGAATCGCCACTTGGCAAAACAAATCCAAAAGGTATTGACTTTATACTGAAACCTAAAGTCGGACTCATGGCCGATGCCTACTTCCCACATAATATCCACACTTACTGGCTTGATTGTAAAAACTGTCATCCATCAATATTTCCCATTAAGGACTCTCAATTGGTTAGAGTCTCAATGACTGAAATATTTAAGGGGGAGTTTTGTGGCAAGTGCCACGGCAAGGTGGCGTTTCCAGTGACCGATTGCGGGCGTTGTCACCTGGAGAACCTGTTATAAATTATAATGACTTTTTTTCTTTTCTTTATGGAGGGTTGATCTGATGAATATTTTTCTGTCTCGTTTTTTGTTATCTCTTATCTTCTTAATTGCTCTTTGTGGCAATTTATTTGCCGAATCAAGCCCTTTTAGAGAAAACTTCACAGCAAAGTATAAGGCTTTAAAGTTTGAGGAGCTTGCGCTTCTTGTCAAGAAAAACAAGGACATCTTACCTTCCGAAATTCTAGCCATGATAATAGAAGCCGATTCTCCGGAAATGGCTTTTGAAGATAAAATCAATCTGCTTGATATTGCAAACACGATGGCATACATGTTTACAAACTGGCATGGATCAAACAAGGAGGTTGAAAAGTATCTAAAAGTAATAGTTCAAATGATTTCAAAAGAGGTAGCGAAGGAGAATGCACGGGTTGCCAAACTGATGAAATGGAAAAAACAGGAAGCCTTTCTTGGCAACTTTGTTATGAAAAAAAATATGAAAGCCATGCAAAAAAAAGGTTTGGCGCCTGTTCTTTACCCTCACTGGACGCATCGCATATGGTTTGAATGCAAGGTCTGCCATGAAGACATTTTTACAATGAAACGATGGAGCAATAATCTCTCTCATAATGCCTTCAAGGAGGGCAAAACCTGTGGAACATGCCATGATGGCAAACTCGCCTTTCATACCGAAAAAGATTGTATAAATTGCCATGTTGCAGGTAAAGCCGAATCAGCACACCTCTATAAAACTGATGCTGTTAACCACGATAAGATCAAAAAAGTAGCAGAGAAGGTCGGTTCAAAATGGTATCCCGAAAAACTAAAAGACGGTAAATTGCCACTTGATAAATTTGGTTTTATTAACTGGGCCGAGTTGGTTAAGGGCAAGTATTTCACCCCTCTGCCTTCACTGAGTAATGAGGTAAAAGAAGAGACAAGGGACAACAAAATTCTCTTTGAAAGCAGAAGCAGGGTAGTAAAAAACGTTCTTTTTGATCATGGCATTCATTCCGACCTGATAAAATGTTCCGTCTGTCATCCTGCCATATTCATAGATAAAGTAGGCGCCAATAATATGAAGATGACCTTTCTTGCCGCCGGTCAGTTCTGCGGTCGCTGCCATGGGAAGGTCTCCTTCCCGATTAAAGACTGCAAAAGATGTCATAATGTAGCTAAAACAGAAACACCGGAGGGTGTACTTATTCATGAGAACAAAGCAAAACAGGGCTAAGGAATTAGCTCTGCCGTAAACAGCGGCTTTTAAGAAACAGGACAACCACCCCTTCTTATCCCGGAAAAGTGCAAACAGCGCTGCTGTCTGAAATTTAAGGCAATAACAAAAAAAGCCGGTCTCTGGAGACCGGCTTTAAAATCAACAAAGCTTAATCTTTTTAGATATTCATTTGTGACCACTGCCTGTTTTTAACTTCTTCCGGCGCATAGTCAGGTAGAACCATTGGACCAACCGGCGCTTCTTTTATTCCCGCCTTATCCAAATCTTTTTCAAAGGTTTCAACATGCTTTAGATTAAGCTTACCCTGTTTAACGCTCTTTGCATGTTCTGAAGCGGCAATTCCTGCCCTACGGCCAAAGACTAAAATGTCAAGCAGTGAGTTACCCATCAGTCTGTTTCTTCCATGAACACCACCGGTTACCTCTCCCGCACTGTAGAATCCGGGAAGTGTCGTATCTCCCTTATCCATAATATGAATTCCGCCATTCTGATAGTGCAGTGTCGGATAAATTAACATAGGTACCTTACTGATATCGATTCCATGTCTGATAAACTGAATATATTTGGCTGGAAGTTCTTTTCTAACGGTTCCTTCTCCATGAAGTTCATCGATCATTGGAGAATCAAGCCATACACCTACCCTGCCTATGGGAGTCATTACCCCTTTGCCAATATCAAGGCATTCCCTGATAATACAGGAAGATTCAATGTCCCGAGGTTCCAAAGGAAAACAGAACTGTTCACCTTCTACATTAAGAAGCTGAGCACCAAGGCCTCTTACCTTTTCAGTAATAAGAAGTCCAACATTCTGCTCGGGGTAAACAGCACCGGTTGGATGATACTGAGTTGAATCCATAAGAACGTTCTTTACACCTGCCCTGTATGCCATAACAAGTCCATCAGCAGTAGCTCCATAGTGATTAGTACAGGCAAAACCCTGAATATGAAGCCTTCCTCCACCACCGGTTGCCATAACAACAGACTTAGCCTTAACGGTAATAAATTCCTTAGTTTCCAGATTGAATAAAATAGCACCGGAGCAATTTCCCTTGTCATCAAGAATCAGTTCTATTGCCGGAGCAAACTCGATAACTTTAATATCCTGAGACCTGTTCCTTGCTTCATCTCTAACTACACGCATGATCTCAGCACCGGTCATATCTCCAGCCGAGTGCATTCTTTTTCTTGATGTACCACCACCATGGCGAGCGCGTAACCTTCCGTCTGACTCTTTATCAAACATGACTCCCAGACCTTCAAGCCAGCTCAAAATAAGTGGCGCATCATTAGTCAGTGCTCCCACAAGCTTCGGCTCATTGGTAAAGTGCCCGCCGCCGATAACGTCAAGGTAGTGATAGTAAGGCGAATCCGGCTCCTGTGTAGCTCCCTGAATCCCCCCCTCTGCCATTACTGTATTTGAATCGCCATGCCTCAATTTTGTCGCAATAACAACCTTGCATCCCGCTTCCTGAGCCATGAGTGCAGCCGCTGTTCCGGCTCCACCGCCGCCAATAACCAGAACATCGGTCTCAATATCACAGGATGAAAGATCGACGTTCTTTACATTAACACGACTTTTTGATTCAAGTATATTAACAACTTCTTCAGGAAGAAAATCACCCTTATTTGGGCCTACTTTAACTGTACGTTTTCCTTCAGGCTTATAATCGGGGTGATATTTATCAAGCCACTCTTTCCGTTGATCGAGAGTTAAAGCAGGAAAGTTATCACCCTTTCTGGCTTTAGCTACCCTCTCAGGTCTCGTCTTTTCAACGGCAGCTATCAGTTTTTTTAGTTCTTCAGGATATCCTGACATGGCAAATCTCCTTATAAAATCTCAATATATTAGAGGCGACTTTTATCTTCAGGCATCCATTCGCCCGGTTTAGCAAGATCGGGTTCCCTCTCTCTTTCAAGATAAAGTTTCTTGAGAGAATCTTCATCAAGGGTAGCAAGTTCATCCAGCATAGGTACGTACTTTTCAGCATTTACATCTTCAACCCTGCTTTTCATATGCGCTGCTGCAGGCGTAAGAATTTTTGCATGAAGCCTTCTAGCCATGAGAGCTGCATTAGGCTGTGAAATCTGTGCAGGGCAACGGCTGGCACATAAACCGCAAAGAATACAATCAAAGGATTTGTGAGCAGCTTTGCTAATGTTACCCTGCTTCATTGCAGCGATATAACCCATAACGTCGATATCCATGGGACACGTTCTTGTGCAGGTAGCACAACCGACACATTTAAAAACTTCAGGATAATGTGTTCTTATAATTTCTTCAGGACTACCTTCAAGACCTTCAATGTCATAAGCTGATCGCTTCATAGGAAAGAAAGGCAATTGAGTAATAATCATATTTGCTTCAGCAACCGTTTGACATGCTAAACCGGTTTTCAGCTTATAATCACCTTCAAATCGATAGAAAAAGCCACAAGCCCCACAGATTCCACCACGACAGCCACATCCTCTTGTATACTGATAACCTGCATACTCTACCGCTTTCATCACGGTCAGCGTCTCGGGAATCATATATTCCTTCCCCATTATAACAAGGGGAATCTTTTTTGCACCTTCCGGCAGGATTGTTTTGTCACCGCAGGCGATAGCAGGCTTTATTTTCTTATCTTTTCCCATCTAATCCTCCAATAAATACTCTAAAAATCATTCGGCATTGCAGCTATCTCTGCCGCCGTAAAAACCGGTCCGTCTTTACAAACATAAATATTGCCAACATTGCAGCGTCCGCATTTACCCAAACCGCACTTCATCCTGTTTTCAAGGGTCGATATGACCTGATCCTCTGTAAAACCGAGCTTTTCCAGTGATTGAAGTGAAAATTTAATCATTATGGGTGGTCCGCATACAATGGCTATGGTATTCTCGCTCGATGGATTCGTCTCTTCCAAAACTGTCGGTACAAAGCCAACCTTCCCTTTCCATTCCGGTGTTTCACCACCAGGATCGACAGTTGTAACCATCTTTACATCTTTTCGTTCTTCCCAGTGTTTTAATTCTTCCTTATAAACAAGGTCGGCTACCGATCTTGCACCGTAAACGATTGTAATGTCGCCGAAATCTTCACGTTGGTCAAGAACGGTCCAGATAACGGAACGAAGTGGAGGAAGAGCAATACCACCGGCAACGAATATCAGGTTTTTACCCTTCCATTGGTCAACGGGAAAAGTATTGCCATAAGGTCCCCTGAACCCGATAGTATCACCTATTTCTAACCTGGAAAGTGCCTCAGTAACCTTACCAACTTTTCTAAAGGTACACTGTATATATCCCTTTCTCGTATCTGCTGAAGCAATGCAGAATGTTGACTCCCCATGGCCAAAGGCGGAATATTCACCAAACTGACCGGTCTTGAATTCAAAACTATCCCGCATTTTTTCATCTTTAAATACAAGTTGAAAGGTTTTAACATCGGGAGTTTCTACGGTTATATCCTCTATGGTCATGAGGTGTGGAACGTAAAGATTGTGCATCTGAAATTTCTCCTTTAAACCGACATCTCTGAGATTTCCGTCATTGCTTCCGTAATGTCCACATTAACAGGACAAACCCTTATACATCGACCACATCCTACACAGCCCTTCTTTTCAAACCTGTCAGGATAGATCTTGAACTTACAGCTAAACCTGTTTCTCCATCTTTGCGACTGATGCTCTCTCGGATTATGGCCTGATGCATGAAGCGTAAAATGATCAAACTGACATCCATCCCAGTTTTTAACTCTTTTGCCTTGATCACCGTATGGTTCGTCAACAAGATCAAAGCAGTGACAGGTTGGGCAAACAAAGGTGCATCCGCCACAGCCGACACATTTGGCAGCCAGATCATCCCAAACCTTATGTTCGAAGTTTTTAGGATCATCGAGCCATGCCTTAATTTTGTCAATGCTCACACCCAGATCGGCTACCTCAGCAATAGGTTCTATTTCAGTAGCCTCATTTCCTTCTAGAAAAATGTCACTGTACCTGGCAACAAGAGCTTCCCCTTCTTCTGTAACTACTTCAGCTAAATAACCGCCCTCTTTTGTCTTTTTAAGAAGGATATCACTCCCCTCAGTTCCATCAGGGGCATAACCTACAGAAGTACAGAAACAACTTTCATCAGCATTATTACATGCAACAGAAATGATGGTTACCTTCTTCTTACGCTCAGTAAAAAGGTTGTCTATGTAATCCCAGGTAAAAACACTGTTTAATGAAATTACAGCAGCTGCATCACAAGGCCTCACGCCCAGAAGTACAGTCTCCTTAATGGTGGGCTTTTCAGGCTCAACATGAACATTCGTGCCATCGAGCTTATATCTCATGACAGTCTCATGTTGTGGAAAGAAAGCATCTTTAGGAGAGTACCTTCCAATTATTTCATCAAGGTCAAGTTGAGACACTTGAGAAACCTCATCATATATCACCATTCCGGCTTCGTTCTTTTTAGGTCCTACGACTCTCGTATCAGCGGCATTCATCGCTTCAACAAGTTTTTTCAGGCCATCTTCTTTCAGCAGCTTAAGTGTCATTATATCTTCTCCGTAAAACTACCTGATAAAATCTTCTTTATCGTCTTCCTTGAAGGAGACAAAAGGTGGTATCTCTTCAGTCTGGTATCCTGCTCTATACCCCTCAAAGGCTTCGTAATTGAGCTTGGACATTTCCTGGTTAATAACATTCAAAGGTATTTCAGCGGGACAGGACCTGTCACATTCGCCGCAGAAGGTACATCTGCCCGACAAATCCATTGCACGCTTAATATTCCATGCGTAGTTTCCTCTGGAATGGGCGCTTGTTTCGATCCACTGTGGTCTGTTCTTCTCGGTAATACAAACATCACAATAACAAAGGGGGCAAACCTTTTTGCAGGCATAACATTTAATGCACCTGTCAAAGTGCTCCATCCAGTAGTTCCACTTTTCACTTTGAGATAATCCCCTGACTCTATCAACCTCATCATAAATACCACCGGTCATTGGTTCTAGGGCATTAGATTCCACTCCCTCGCCAAATAGATGATCAAAGTCGGTAGGCGTATTTACATCGCAAGTGATACATTTTATCGATTTCTCATCATCGCTAAGAGTGTTTCCGTCGTAAACAACTTCCTTATCGACAACACCATCACAGGTAACTCCCAGAATTAGGATATCTTCTCTTTTAAACTGGTTCTCCTGGATGAGAACGTTAATAGTCTTAATGTCGCAACCCTTTGCAACAATGGCTACTTTCCCTTTTTTCATAAAATCAAACTTGCGTGTAAGATATATAACAAGATTGTTGACGCAGGCAGGTGTAAATATCAGTTTTTCACACTCTTCCGGTGTATAGGCAAAATAAGGCTTTGTCTTACCCTTCTTGGTTCCGGCAGCGTAACCAATAATCGTGGTCACATCACCACTTTGTAGAAGTTCCTTAGCCTTGCTGCGCAAAGATTCCATCATACTCCTCTATCCTCTCGTTAATTCTCTGGAATTCATCATATGGGCCAAGTTCCTTTGTTTTTTCAGAAACATCATTTACAACATCAACCCATTTGACAGCCTCAGCCGCAGAAATCCAGGAGAAGTGAAGCCTTCTCATATCAATCCCACTAAACTCTAGAAGGTCTCTAAAAGCAGTCCACCTTCTTCTGGCATGAAAGTTACCTGTATTGTAGTGACAATCACCGGGGTGACAACCGGATACAAGAATCGAATCAGCACCTCTTTCAAATGCTTTAATCAGGAACAGCGGATCAATTCTTCCAGTGCATGGAAGCTTAATAACCCTTACCGACGCATCATAGGTCTTTCTGCTCGTTCCTGCAAGATCAGCACCTCCATAGGTACACCAGTTACAGACGTAAGCAATGATTCTCGGCTTCCATTCCTTTTCTGTTTTTTTGCTTTCTTCAGACATACATTCCCTCTAACAGTTTTCAATACTAAGCCGTTTTACAGCTTTGGTAGTTTTATGCTTTTTAGGCCGCCAGTGAGTTAATTTCTGCAAATATCTGCGAATCCAAAAAGCCTCTAAGCTCAATTGTTTTTGATCTGCATGCAGCATTGCATAGCCCACATCCCATACATACACCGGGATTCACCTCGGCAACTTCTTTAATAAGGTTGCCATCCCTATCTTTTATTTCCTTCGATGTAATCGCTCCATAGGGACAAATATTCAAACAATCAAAACATGCGATACAATTAGCCTCATTAACCTCTGCTGTAATAGGTTCTCTTTGTAGAGTTTCCTGAGAAAGAAGACCAAGAACCTTTGATGCAGCAGCCGAGCCCTGAGCAACACTTTCAGGGACGTCTTTCGGCCCTTGACATGCACCAGCAAGGAAAATTCCCGCCGTATTTGTTTCAACAGGTCTCAGTTTTGGATGAGACTCAGAATAGAATTGATATTTATCGTAAGAAATACCTAGAGTCTGAGCTAGTTTATCAGCGCCTTTTCTGGCCGTCATAGCTGTTGCAAGAACGACCATATCGGCTTCTATTGTGAGTGGCTTTCCGCTAATTGTATCAGCGCCCTTAACAATGAGCTTACCCTCTCTTTCATATACTCTCGAAACTCTCCCTCTATGATACTGAGCACCATCCTCTTCTATTGCACGTCTTACAAACTCTTCATAGTTTTTTCCACCAGCTCTGATATCCATATAGAAGACATGGGCTTTACCATGATGAACCTTATGTCTATAAAGCATGGTATGTTTAGCTGAGTACATACAGCAAATTTTTGAACAGTAACTGACGCCTTTACTCTCATCTCTTGACCCGACACACTGGATAAATACGACCGTTTCGGGAACCTTTCCATCAGAAGGCCTCTGAATTTCGCCTGCCGTATATCCGGCAGCACTAGCCATTCTTTCAAAGGTTAGACCATCAATTACATCTTTAAATTTTCCATAACCGTACTCTCCAAACTTATCGAGAGGCATGGTATCATAACCGGTAGCTACAACTATGGCGCCTACATCTTCATAGATAATCTCATCTTTTTGTTCAAAGTCGATACATTTAGGTCCACACACTTTTTCACAGACCCGGCACTTTCCAGTCTTGTAATAAATACAGCTATCCCTGTCAATAACAGGAACATTTGGAACAGCCTGAGGAAAGGGAACAGAGATGGATTTAGTCATACCCAAACCCATCTCAAATGGATTGGGAACTTTTTTAGGACATTTTTCGATGCATATACCGCATCCGGTACATTCATCTTCTATAACACTTTTTGCTTTTTTTCTAATGCGTAATCTGAAGTTGCCAACAAATCCATCAAGCGCTTCAACTTCAGCATAGGTATAAATCTTGATGTTCGGATTGAGAGAGGCCTCTACCATTTTTGGCGTCATAATGCACTGTGAACAATCGAGCGTAGGAAAGGTCTCTGAAAGCTGAATCATATGCCCACCGAGGGAGCTGGACTTTTCAACAATAACAACTTCAGTTCCTGATGCAGCAATGTCAAGAGCTGCCTGGATTCCGGCAATTCCACCGCCAACAATGAGTGCCCTTTTGGTAACAGGCATAGTAATCTTTTCTAATTCTTCATTGTTCCTGACTTTCTCAATCATCTTTTTGGTCAGGTCAAGCGACTTTACCGTCCCTTCAGCCTTGTCAGGGTGAACCCATGAGCATTGCTCCCTGATGTTTGCCATTTCAACTTTAAATGCGTTAAGACCTGCCGCCTCAGAAGCGTTTCGGAAGGTTTTTTCATGCATATGAGGTGAGCAAGCCGCAATGACAACACTATCGAGTTTATTTTCTTCTATAATCTCCTTCAGCTTCCCCTGCCCCGGTGCGGAGCACATGAACTTGTAATCTTCCGTATAGACAACACCGGGTTGATTTTTCATCTCTTCCGCGACTTTTACAACATCAACCGTCGCAGATATATTAGTTCCACAATGACAAACAAATACACCTGTTCTAGACATATTCTCTCCTTTACACGAACCCTTTTTCTTTTAAAAGAGGTAACGGACTTATACTGTTTGAATCAAAGGAAATGCTATTAATATCTTTTCCAAGAGCAATACTTAAAAGCTGAGTGAAGTAAATAATGGGCATTTCATCGAGATCACCAAAGTGGGACTTCTGTTTAACCTGGTTTCCATCGAGATTGAACTGACATAAGGGGCAGGTTGTTGCAATAATATCAGCACCAGCGGCGACTGCAGATTCAACAACACCAAAAGAACAGTTGGCAACATTTTCAGGATTAGTCATTGCACTGTAAGAGCCGCAACATTCACCCTTATGACTAAAATCAACAACTTCACAACCGAGAGTTTCAAGAAGACCCTCAAATATTGTCGGAGAATAAGGATCATCAAGGCCAACTTCATTATGTGGTCTCAAAAGAAAACATCCATAATATGGAGCTACTTTTAATCCCTTCAACTGAGTAGTTACCTTTTCTTTAACCTTATCGTAGCCAATCTCATCTCTTAATACTTCGAGATAATGAAGGACATTGGTATCCCCTTTGTAATCTGTTTCCAACAGGGAGTTTACAGTATCGAGCTTATTATTATCATTGTTAAATGCATAGTTAGTCCTCTTCAGGACGTTGTAGCAAACGGCGCAGAGAGTAGTCAACTTATCTTCGTTGCCCTCTTTAGTTCCTTCTTCTTTCGCATTTATGAGTACATTAGCAGGACCGGCATAACCCATGGAACTATTGTCAGTAAGTGGCAATGAAGCACCGCAGCAATTCCAATCGGTCAGTTCAACCATTGAAAAACCGAGAGCCTGGGCCGAATATTCAGCACATTGCTGAAGGTCCTTTGCATTCGTATTTAATGTACATCCGGGATAGTATGGAATATTCATCATAACACCTTTTATGGTACGTACTTTCTAAAACCGCTCACGATTGCCTGCTGCGGTGCATTTTTAACAAAATTGACAGGAAGCTTTTCGATGACTTCATCCCTGTTTCCACTGCGCATATCTTCCATCCTGAGTGCTTCCATAACGGCACCGGGATTACAAAACTTGGGACACCTGCTTCCACAAACAAGACAACCGACACAATCCCACCTGGAAGTCGCTTTTTTCAAATCATCGGACAATTCTAACTGCATATACCTCATAACCATTGAAGGAGGTAGATCCATCTTCTCAGCCATAGGGCAACCAGCCGTACATTTACCGCACTGGTAACACTTGCTTACATCTTCCCCACTGAGCTCTTCAATTTGTGCAATGTATTCGTCTTTTGCTACTTCATGGTGACCGTCAGCACTCATCCTTAATCCCTCCTGTAGGAGTCAACTCCCTTTTTGTAAAGATCTTCTCCGGTCACATCATTAGCAACTAACACGGGAAAATCCTCTACTTCAAGTCTGAAAATAGCCTCAGGACCCAAATCTTCATAGGCTACAAGTTCTTTACTTATAATTCTTTTTGCTATAAGCGCAGCCGCTCCACCAACAGCTGCAAAATAAACAGCCTTATGCTTTTTCATTGAATCTACAACTTCGGCTGACCTTGATCCTTTTCCTATCATCCCTTTGAGACCGACTTCAATCAATCTGGGTGTATAGGCATCCATCCTGTAACTCGTTGTTGGTCCGGCAGAACCTATTGGTTTACCCGGCTTGGCCGGTGCAGGACCCACATAATATATGATCTGTCCCTTTGGATCAAAAGGAAGTTCTTTTCCTTCATCTAAAAGCTCCACGAGGCGTTTATGTGCAGCATCCCTGCCTGTATAAATAACACCGGTAAGTGATACTTTATCACCAACTTTCAGAGATTCCACATCGGCATCACTAAGAGGTGTAGTCAGCTTCTTCATTCCTTCCATCAGATGACAACCTCCTTATGACGAGCAGCATGGCATTGAATATTAACAGCGACGGGAAGAGAAGCGATATGGCAGGGATGACTTTCTACCTGAACAGAAAGCGCAGTCACTCTTCCGCCGAACCCCATGGGACCTATACCAAGATCACCGATGAGTCCTTCAAGGTCTTCTTCAAGCTTCGCATCTTCAGGGACTGAACTCCTCTCACCTACGTGGCGAAGAAGCGCTTTTTTTGCAAGATAGGGCGCCTTTTCAAAGGTACCACCAAGTCCAACGCCCACTATAATAGGAGGACATGGATTGGGTCCTGCCTTTTTTACGGCATCGACAACAAAATCTTTAACACCTTCAATACCGTCAGAAGGTTTAAGCATTTTGAGAGAACTCATATTTTCACTTCCACCACCTTTGGGAGCAAAAGTAACCTTCAGTTTGTCACCGGGAACGATTTCGATATGAATGATGGCAGGCGTATTATCTTTGGTATTTACACGATTGATAGGATGAGAAACGATTGACTTTCTAAGAAACCCCTCTTCATAGCCCTGTCTTACACCTTCATTAATGGCAGAGTAAATATCACCGTCAATATGCAAGTCTCTCCCAAGTTCCAGGAAGAATACGGCGAAGCCCGTATCCTGGCACATGGGCGATCTTTCTTCTCTGGCTATACGTGAATTTTCTAAGAGTTGTTCAAGAACGGCTTTCCCGGCATGGGACTCTTCTCTTTCAAGACCATTCCTGAATGCATCGAGCACATCATCACCCAAATCAAAGTTGGCTGACATGCACATTTCTTTTACAAGGGGGGTAATATCAGAAGCTGTTATTGTTCTCATCAGACGTTTAACTTCTCCACATTTCTCTTAACATCATCCAGGGAATGATCAAGTGCTTTTTTCTCATCGTCACTAAGTTCTATCTCAATGACCTTTTCTACTCCATTTTTACCGAGCAGAACAGGAACACCCATATAGTAACCATCAATATGATACTCACCTTCGAGATAAGCCGCACAGGGAAGAATTCTCTTTTTATCCTTTATTATGGCTTCAGCCATCTCAACAGCAGAAGCGGAAGGGGCATAATATGCGCTACCTGTTTTAAGAAGCGCTACAATTTCACCACCGCCTTTTCTGGTACGCTCATTGATTGCTTCAATCTTATCGGCAGGTAAGAGTTCTGTAATTGGGATTCCGGCCACCGTAGAATATCTTGGGAGAGGAACCATCGTGTCACCATGACCACCAAGAACAAAAGCAGTAACGTCTTCTACGGACACACCGAGTTCCATAGCGATAAAGGTTCTCATACGTGCGGAATCAAGCACGCCAGCCATACCAATGACTCTGTTTTTTGGAAAACCGCTCACTTTTTTTGCAACATAAACCATAGCATCAAGAGGATTAGTTACCATAATGATGGTACAATTTGGTGAATACTTGACAATCTCCTCTGTAATCCCCTTAATGATACCTGCATTAGTGGCTAAAAGATCATCACGGCTCATACCCGGCTTTCGTGCAAGTCCTGCCGTAATTATTACGACATCCGACTCCGCTGTTTCTTCATAACCATTAGTACCAACAATAATGGAATCAAAACCTTCAACAGGGCCCGTTTCCGCCAGATCGAGACCGACGCCCTGCGGAAGACCGTCCGCTATATCGACAAGAACTACGTCGCCAAGCTCCTTGGTCGCAGCCCATAGTGCGCAGTGCGCTCCTACATGGCCTGCACCGACGACAGTAATCTTTTTCCTACCCATTTCAGTGCCTCCTAAAATAAAGATCTAAAACCGTAGATGTGTTATTATTTCCGAGAGAAAAAAAGAATGTATACTGTATACAATTATCCGGGGGGTGTCAAGGAGATTCATTACGGGAAAAAACCTAAATAAGCAAAGTCTTTTTTTATAAATAATATCTATTAAAGCATCAGGTTCTGTTGCACCAGACTATTTCCACTTTGCTACTCTTCTGGGATAAAATACATATTTATATTTGTATCCACCGGGAAAGGAAACAACATGCTCATAGGCGGCTTCCATAATGTAAGGCTGTTCTTCTTCTTCTCTGTATATTCTCAGTCCATCTTCAAAGTCTTCATCCGGGTATAGCTTAATTCTAATGTCATTCAGTTGAATCAGGGTTACTCTCCTCACTTCAGGCACACTTGCAGTTTTCAAATGAGCAACCTCTTTTCTGAATATTTCTTTTACTTGCTGATATCTTACAAGCGGTATAGCCATTTTAACGCCAATATACGCTACAGCAAGCAAAACCAGAATTAAAACGATTCCACCGAGCGTTAATTCACCTTTATTCGACTTTAAGTATTTCATGTCAAAATTATTATCATCTTTATTAATGATAGTCAACTTTAAAGTCTTAATATTCTTCAAAAATAAGAACTAAACCACAATCAGGGCATTCTTTAACGCCTTCCGGCGCATGATATCCACATGCCGGACAATTTTCTTCTTCAACAGGGTTTACATCATTGCTTTCAGGATGTGTTGATAAATAATATTCATTTAAACACTTTTCTGCACTTTCAAGGTCATTTTTAGCAATAAACAATAATGATGTGGAGCTGCAGTTACCAGGCTTGCACCCCGGCGCTAAACTGATGCAACTCTCAATACCCTTATCAAGCAGGACACGTCTTAATTCTTTGAGCCACGGACCGTTTCCTTCCTTGACAGGAACTATTTCGCCACCTGATTCCTGGTAAAAGCGCTCTTTTTCTTCGTTTTCCTTCTCTATTTCCAGAAAATCTTTGAGAGGAACATGGCAATCTGCACAGGAATCGACATGAGAAAAATATTCAGCGCCACACTGAGGACATAACCTGGTTTGCATAATTCATTACCTTCCTTTAAATTTCTTATTTCTTCTAACAAAAAAAAAGGAATAACACAATAGGTAAATTGAATTACCGGTTGAAAGGAGGGAGCAGTATCAGAAAAAAACGGCGACTGCCAACGCTAAGTGGCAGTCACCGCATAAATTGAATTGATGTACTGATTATTGGAGACCAATATGACAGTTTTTACAATGTGTCAAATCCCAACTCGACAAAGGAGAGTCTTTATCACCACTGTGACACTTACCACAAAAATCACCGTTCATATTCTTGACCATCGTAATATCATTGGTTCCCGCAATCGGTATAAATATTGAGGGATGGCAATCACTGCACGCCATATTGTCACGTTGATGAGCAGAATGTGAAAATTGTGCAGGTGGAATATGAGCCTGGTCTCTTCTTCTTTGATATCGGTTAAAAATGATTATATCCATAGTTTCCTGAGCTATCTCCTGAGGCGGCACGACAACGCCTCTGGTAATCATATCTTCTGTGGGCTCAATCTTTTTGGACCGGGTATGGCATCTTTTGCAGTCAGCCAGCGGAAAAGCCGTTTTTCCATGGCATCTTCCACACCATTTTCCCGCAACGATCTCCGGCATCAAAACCCTGTTAGCTCCAGCCTGCATCTGGAAAATAGGGCCTCCTGCCGTATCATGACAGCTTTCACAGGAAAGCCACCAGGAATGGACTTGATGAGGGAAGATGACATCATTCATAAAATCACTTTTTGTCTGGAAAAGCACTTTTGAATCAATAACCAATTCATCATCGGGAGTCCATTCAGGATCCAAACTGCCCTTGGGTTCAATCTTCTTTTCATTTACCAGCTTTACCCAATCGGCGAGACCGAAACGATCCCTGGGAAAATTAAGTTCCGAAATACTTGCAGGCTTCCAGTCAAGAAAGCCGGCACTGAGTGTAGAAGGAAGCGTCGGTGCCTTTGATTTTTCAGAGGAAGCGAGTTCTTTTTCCCCTGTTGCAGGATCACTCTTCTCTTTTTCGGCAGCCCCAAGTGGTAAGCTGGAAAAAAGAATTAAAGAAATAATTGAAATAACCCGGAAAAAACATCTATTATTTTTTTTATACATAATAAGCCTCAAAATGAAGGTTATTTTAATTTTTTAGAACTCTGCTTTGCACCGGGAGCCCATCCTTCAACCTGACTATGACATCTGTCACAATAAAGGGGCTCCCAGGCAATAATCCCGTTATGGCAGGCGCCACATTTTTCACCATTCATAATCATATTCATATCGATATTGTTTGCGCCGGCTTTCAATATGAATATATCTTCATGACAAACCTTGCACTTATACCTGATTCTATGAAACCAGTGAGGAAAAAGTACGTCCTTGACACCTGCCTTTCTCATGCTGGAAGCAGATCTGTTCATGATAATGTCGCCATATTCAGCATTGACCGGTATGACATTAACGATAGATAGCGCAGCAATCAAACAAAGAACCATTACTACTTTGCTAAACATAGTCTTCTCCAATTCTCTAATTATATTTGGGGGTTCTTTAGCACTTAACAAGAATAAGTTCCCCTTTTAATGAAACTCAGTTTTGCAACACTGATTGAGATAAGACTGCTTTAAAAAGGGTTCAAAAAAAATTGGATTTTGATTTAAAACAAAAGAAGGGAATCTCTAATCATCGGGGGGATAATGTAAGGCGTCTGGAAAGTCAGGTTCAAGGCAAAAATTGCGGACTATAACAAGTCTGCCTGTAAAAATTGCATGCCGGAATGTCGCTTTTTTGAAGCTGCACATGCCGTTCATAAATGGCAACGGGCGCCCTTAAATGTCAAGACAATAAGCGATGAGAAGAACCGTTTAATCTAAAAGGTTAAATAATTTGATTATGAAATTACTCTGATCTTATAATTAATTACCGCTAAATCGTTGGAGTTCCACCGAAAAAGTACTCCCTTTTCCCGGGTCACTGGAGATGTCGATATTTCCATTCATCGCTTCCATCAGGTTCTTGCAGATAACAAGACCGATACCAAGGCCCTCTACACCACTATTTTCAGCGCCAACACGTTCAAAGGGCTGAAAAAGATCCTTTACCTGTTTATCATCCAGCCCATGGCCTGAATCAAAAATACTAATTCTGACGTTGTCATTCTTTTTGATATTAACCGTTATTTCAACCCTTCCATTTTCACGGTTATATTTAATAGCATTTGACAGAAGATTTATAATTACCTGTTTCAAACTTTTTTTATCTGCAAAAACATAAATATTTTTTTCCTTTTCTTCATAAGAAACAGTAATATTTTTTCCTTCGGCAAGCGGATTTATCAGCCGGCATGAGGCTGAAATTATCTCGTGAACAGATACAGGTTCAATATCCAGTTTCAAACAGCCCGATTCGATTTTAGACAGGTCAAGCACTTCATTGATGAGCGCGAGCAGATGACTTCCCGCTCCCGTAATTTCCTTGCAATAATCCTTTTCTGTTTCTGTTTTTAAATTAGAATTCAGTAATTGACCAAATCCCATAATTGCATTGAGAGGCGTTCTTAATTCATGGCTCATTTTGGAAAGAAATTCTGTTTTTGCCTGACTTGCTTTCTCTACTCTCCCCTTTTCACGTTCAAGCTGAAAAGTTCTCAGTCTTACAGCTTCTTCCAGAACTAAAGACTGTTTCCTGTGTCTGGCTATCATAGATACGAGGCCACCAACACAAAAGAAAGCAAGGATTGAATATAGAGCAGCAGTAATCTGAAGATCGTCTTTTGTAGAATTTATAACTGAATCGAGAGGAACCGTTATATCAAGAACCCCTCTAACATCATTTATTTTCCAGGCTCTATTCGGTGAATCCGGGTGTTGGTTATGACAATCGATACAGCTTTCTCTCATCCTGTCGGCAACAGCATAGCGCAAAACCTTATACCCCTTTTTGCCTTCAAATTGATAAAAGGGCTGATCCGGATCTTTATTTAAGGCCTTCCATGCTTTTCGGGAGAAATCATCCTTAAGACCTCCACCCTCCTTCCTCCATGGAAAAGGATAAGGACTATAAAGACGAGCCGTTGCACCCGAACCGATTTCACCTATTTTTTGACCAAGGAGGATACTAAGCGTTGCAGGGAGAGGTATGGCTCTCTCTTTTCTGTAGTAATCATGAGTAACCTCCAGACCAAAAGATTCTGCCGCTTTAACTACTTCTGAAGAATATAAGGTTCTGAATGCTATAATAGAATCACTATATAATTTGGCGTAATTAAGGCTCGATTTTTCTACCACATTCGATTGGAGCACCTTGACGTGCCATATCATGCCTGATGCAATGACGGTAAAAAAAAGAAAAATAAATATGGCTGTGCGGATTTTCATATTGGCGAGAACTCAATTTATCTAAAATAGCTGAGGTAAAACTAAAAACCCGGAAAGAACAGGACAAAGACTTGTATTTTTTTAACGCATGTAAAAAGCAGGAGGAATATCAATTATTGTCAAATCTACTTTCTCACTTTTTTCACAAAACGCTCTATCCCCCTTGAAATATCTGATATAACTTCCCTACCTCTTTCCCTGACAATCTTGTTTGCTTCCAAAACTACCCTTTCAGCCCCGGAATCGAGTGTATTTTCATCTATTCCACTTTTTCCCTCTTTTGAAAGCTTGTATTTTATAACAGACCTGGCCAGATCTTTTTCTCTATTTTCAATCCACTTTTTTGCTTTATCAAAATTACTCATAATATCCTCGATTCAAATCCACCTGAGACCGGCTAAAACTTTTTCAACCCGGGAAAAACACCATACTATCTCTGCTTTTTTGTCACTAACCTGAAGCTCATCGATAGTAACCTTAACCCTGGTCCCTGCCGCCAGATTGGGTCCCTTATAATTAATGCCAAGCCCTCCGGCAGAGATATCACTAGTTTCACCATAAATAAGCGAGTTTTTATCACTCTCCCCTTCTATCAACTTAAGTATACACCTTTTCTTTATCTTAAAACGTACATGAACTCTTAAATTGACGGGATTCTTTTTTTCTTCTTCTCTCCCCTCTTCGTACTCTTTCCTGGATATTGCCTTAACCATGGTAATAGCATAACCGAGTTCGCCGATCGTCATACCAGGCTCTCCCTCAAGCATATCAAAGAGATGCACTGAATTATCTGCCTTTAGATACCGGATTATCTGAAAATTCTTTTCAGCTCTTCTGTGCCCTGTTTCGATGACGACCTTGTAAAACATCAAATCTTAATTTCCCAGCTTGTCCCCTCCGGTCCATCCTTTAGGATCACCCCCATCCTCTGTAGTTTATCTCTTATTTCATCAGATTTTTGCCAGTTTTTTGCCTCTCTCGCTCTTATCCTCTCCGTAACAAGGACTTTTACTTCTTCCTCATCAATTTTTTGCCCCTCACTTCTTTTCTGCCGGATTTTTTTGAAGAATTGTTCAGGTTCATGGCCAAGAATCCCCATTACCTCTCCAAGCGTTTCAAATCTTCTTTTTCCCTCTTCCAGAATTTCAACAGCCTTTGCTGTTCTTCTAAAATCATGAGAATTGATCCAGCGGTTTATGGCCCTTACCGTATCAAAGATAGCGGCAATGGCTGCGGCTGAGTTAAAATCATCATCCATAGCTTCAGTAAATCTTTCCACCAGGGAATGGATGAGCTCTTCCGCTTCGCCATCATAATCGTCTCCTTCTCTGGGCCCTGATCCTTCATGGCCGGCACTGCCATCGATAATGGAATTCATCGTCTTAAGTGTCGTATAGATCTTTTCAAGGGCTCTTTCCGTTTCTTTCAGATTGCGGTCCGAATAATCGATAGGGCTTCTATAGTGCGTTGTAAGCAGAAAGAAACGAAGCACTTCCGGTTCATAAAGCTTAAGTATATCTCTTATGGTAAAAAAATTACCGAGTGACTTGGACATTTTTTCTTCGTTAACATTAACAAAACCGTTATGAAGCCAATATTTGGCAAAGGGTTTGCCACTGGCGCCTTCCGACTGGGCTACTTCATTTTCATGATGCGGAAAAATAAGGTCTTTTCCTCCACCATGGATATCAAAACTCTTCCCAAGGTGCTTGCAACTCATGGCTGAACATTCTATATGCCAACCGGGGCGGCCTTTTCCCCAGGGCGATTCCCACCAGGGCTCGCCTTCCTTGCTTGACTTCCAGAGCGCAAAATCGAGGGGATTTTTCTTCCTCTCATCCACATCGACTCTCGCACCGGAAATAAGGTCTTCCGTCTTTCTGCCCGACAGTTTTCCATATTCACTAAAGCTCTCAACAAGGTAATAAACATCACCATCAATAACATAGGCATGCCCCTTTTTGATAAGATCTTCGATAATGTGAATGATTTCATCAATATGTTCTGTAGCCTTCGGTTCACAGGTAGGAGGTTTGTTACCAATATCGAGCATGTCATCATGGAAACTCTTTATGTAGCGTCTTGTAATTTCACTATAATGAACACCCTCTTCGTTGGCTCTTTTAATAATTTTGTCATCAATATCAGTAATGTTCCTCACATACGTTACATGATAACCCTTAAATAGAAGATATCTGAATATCATATCAAAAACAATACTCGCTCTTGCATGTCCCATATGACAAACATCATATACGGTAGGACCGCAAACATACATGCCCACCCTATTTTCTTCCATGGGGACAAAGGTCTCTTTTTTCTTTTTTAAGGTATTGTAAATTCTAAGTGTCATTTTTATCCTTTAAAATGGCCAAGTTGTCTGAACTTGTTATAACGTCTTTCAAGCAGTTCATCTACAGAGAGACACTCCAGGTCTTTCATTGCAGCCAGGATATTCTCTTCCAGAAATAAAGCCGCCTGCTTATGATCACGGTGAGCGCCCCCAACCGGTTCGGGGATAACATTATCAATGACCCCCAGATCTTTCAGGTTTGCAGCGGTAATTTTGAGAGCCTCAGCGGCGTCGCCTGCCTTTTCTCCACTTTTCCAGAGAATAGCGGCACAACCTTCAGGTGAAATAACAGAATAAATGGAATTTTCCATCATCTGCACACTGTCTCCCACTCCAAGAGCAAGCGCGCCACCACTGCCACCTTCACCGATGACAATGCAAATAATGGGTACCTTAAGCATAGACATTTCTCTTAAATTCCTGGCAATGGCTTCTCCCTGTCCTCTTTCTTCAGCACCTATTCCCGGATAAGCGCCCGGTGTATCGATGAAAGTTATTATCGGTTTATTGAACCTTTCCGCCATTTCCATCACCCGCAGCGCTTTCCTGTATCCTTCCGGGTTGGGCATTCCAAAATTCCTGTAGATCTTTTCATTGGTATTCCTCCCCTTCTGGTGACCAATAACGAAGACCGTTTTGCCCTTGAGCTTTCCCATTCCTGCCACGATGGCAGGGTCATCCTTGAAATTTCTGTCTCCATGAAGTTCCATAAAATCATCAAAAAGAAGATCAATATAGTCAAGTGAGTAGGGACGGTTTGGATGACGGGAGAGTTGCGTTCTCTGAAGACTCGACATATTGGAAAAGATGTTTTTCCTTAACTTATCAGCCTTTTTTTCAAGTTTTTTTAATTCTGAATCGGCTTCGCTGCTTTCGCCTGCCAATAACTTTAATTCTTCAATCTTCTTTTCCAGCTCTATGAGCGGTTTTTCAAATTCCAGTGCCTGAATATTCACATTAAACTCCATTATTGAAAAGTAACTACCTTATATCCGAAAAGTTTCTCCACATCTCTTAACATTTCATCACTGGGGCTGATCCCGTGCCCTTCAGACAATGAAATAACGGTCTCACTCCTGTTAGGAATGACGACATGAATGAAGGGTGTGCAAGTACCTTTATGCATAGCTATAATTTCTTTAAGCTGATGAATTTGTTCTTTTTCAAGTCCCGGGGTAGTTAACCTGAAATGAACGCTTTTTGTCTTTGTTTCTCTCACTTCCTTCAGGGGCGTCACCTCGGAAGCAATCAATTTCACACTATCTTCACCAACATCTGTTCTCCCTTTAAAGAGCAAGGGTTCTTCACTTTTTAGATGATAGGAAGATTCTTTAAATGTTTCCGGAAAGACAACAGCCTCTATGGTTCCTTTCATATCCTCAAGAGTTACAAAAGCCATTTTATCCCCTTTTTTAGTCACCATTTCCTTAATAGCAGCAACAATACCGCAAATACTGACTTCCGTACCATCAGATACATCACAGATATTTACCGTATCGGCGGTGGCATAGCGTTCCATATCTGCACTACAACTCGCTAAAGGATGCCCCGTTATGTAAAAGCCGAGACTTTCTTTCTCAAAAGTAAGCAATTCATTTTCAGGCCATTCTTCCAGGTCAGGCAGGGCAGTATGGGTGTGCGTCTCGCGCTCCTGGGCCTGAAAAGCACCAAACATATTTGACTGACCACTCAGCCTGTCTTTCTGTAAAACTTGTGCACCCTCCATGGCCTCTTCCAGAACATTGATCATTTGCGACCTTTTTGCGCCTGTCTTATCAAATGCTCCACACTTGACAAGGCTTTCAATAACCCGCTTATTGACCTTTCTAAGATCAACATTTTCACAAAATTCAAAAATGGAATCAAATTTACCATTTTTTTCCCTTGCCTCGATAATTGCATCGATAGCTGCCGACCCTACATTTTTTACACCCCCCAATCCAAATCGGATGGCTTCTCCCACGACAGAGAAGAATTTCATACTGCTGTTTATTTCAGGAGGAAGCACCTCTATTCCCATATCCCTGCATTCATTGATATTTTTCAGCACTTTATCCGTATTTTCCATATCTTCGGTAAGGAGCGCAGCCATAAACTCGACAGGATAATGAGCCTTCAAATAGGCGGTTCGATATGATACAAGGGCATAAGCGGCACTGTGCGACTTATTAAAACCATATTCGGCAAATTTGGCCATAAGATCAAAGACCTTCTCCGCCTTATTAATATTAACCTTATTAGCCTTGGCTCCTTCAAGGAATTTTTCCTTCTGCTTGGCCATTTCCTCGGCCTTCTTTTTACCCATTGCTCTACGAAGAATATCGGCGTCACCAAGTGTAAAACCTGCCAAAACAGAAGCGATCTTCATGACCTGCTCCTGATATACGATTACGCCGTATGTATCCTTAAGAATCGGTTCCAGTTGCGGCAGATCATAGATAATATCCGTTTTTCCATGTTTCCTTTTTATAAAATCATCAACCATGCCGCTGCCGAGAGGACCGGGCCTGTAGAGAGCCACAAGAGCAATGATGTCTTCAAAAGTGCTCGGTTTCATCTTGACAAGCAGTTCCTTCATACCGGAACTTTCAAGCTGGAAAACACCTGTCGTCCCACCCAATGTGAGAAGCTCATAAGTTTTCAAATCATCCATGGGCAGGTCATCAATATCAAAGTCAGGGTTCTTGCCGGACCGGATAAGATTTACAGCACCTTCAATAACAGTAAGCGTCTTTAGTCCAAGAAAATCAAATTTAATCAACCCGATTTTTTCAACATCATTCATTGTAAACTGGGTCGTAATACTGCCACCTTTTTGATCTTTATAAAGGGGAAGGTATTCTACGAGAGGAAGATTTGAAATAACGACGCCAGCTGCATGGGTTGAGGCATGTCTCGTCAAGCCCTCCAATACCCTTGCCGTATCGAGAAGGTTTTTATAGAGGGGATTTTCATCCATCGCTTCCTGGAGCTTCGGCTCCTGGCGGATGGCCTCATCGAGTTTAATATTTAAGGCATTAGGTACAAGTTTGGCCAATTTATCTACTTCACCATAAGGTACAGCCATTGCCCTGCCCACATCTCTGATGACAGCCTTTGCCTGCATAGTACCGAAGGTTATGATCTGAGCTACATTTTCTTTTCCATACTTGTCGCTTACATACCTGATAACTTCATCCCTGCCGTTAATGCAAAAATCGATATCAATATCAGGCATGGAGACCCTTTCAGGGTTAAGAAACCTTTCAAATAGAAGGTCATAGGGGATGGGGTCAATGTCTGTTATTTTAAGGGCATAGGCCACGAGAGATCCGGCGGCTGAGCCTCTCCCCGGTCCAACGGGGATGTCTCTATCTTTGGCATAGCGTATAAAATCGGAAACAATGAGAAAGTAACCGGGGAAGCCCATGCTGTTAATAATCTCTAATTCTTCTTCCAGCCTCTCCCTGTAGACACTCTCCATCTGACTGTGTCTTTCAGCATCTTTTTCTTTCATCCTGTCAAGAATAGCATCAAGTCCCCGCCGGGATTCATCACAGAGGTAGTCCTTGAGTTCCATCTTTTGGGGAGCTTCAAAGCGGGGAAAGTGGTATTCACCGAATTTCATTTCCAGGTTACACCGTTCCGCAATTTCTATGCTTGATTTAATCGCATCCGGAGCGTATGAAAAGGCAGACTTCATCTCTTCGGCCGACTTTAAATAAAAATCATCGCCCGTAAATTTCATCCTCTGTTCATCTTTAATGGTCTTGCCCGTTTGTATACAGAGCAGAAGTTCATGCGCTCTGGCATCTTCCCTGTTGAGATAGTGACAGTCATTGGTTGCAACGACGGGAAGCCCTATTTCTTTCGATATTTCTAGAATGCCCGCATTCACTCTTTTCTGGTCGGAAATGGAATTTTCCTGCAACTCAAGGTAGAAACGGTCCTTATCAAAAATTGATGAATACTCTTTTGCCATTTCTATCGCTTCTTCCTGCCGTCCTCTGTTTATTAAGTGAGGGATCTGGCCATGGAGACAGGCGCTTAATGCAATAAGCCCTTCATTATGCGCCTTAAGAATTTCCAGATCTATTCGTGGCCTGTAATAAAAACCTTCCAGATGACCTGCTGAAACAAGCTTACAGAGGTTAGTATAACCTTTCTGGTTTTTTACCAGTAAAATGAGATGATAAGAAGAGTCGGAAGCCCCTCTGGCGCCGCTCTTATCAAACCTGCTTTTGGGGGCAATGTAAACTTCACAACCGATTATCGGTTTAATGCCATATTTTTGCGCTTTCTGATAGAAATCGACGGCACCATAGAGATTGCCATGGTCAGTCATGGCAATTGCAGGCATTTTATACTTTCTTGCCTTTTCAAAAAGGGGATCGAGCCTTATTGCGCCGTCAAGTAAACTGAACTGGGTATGAAGATGAAGGTGTACAAAATCACTGTGGTGCATTCTTTCTCACCATGTTATAATTGTTTTTTTGACATTTAACAGGAACAAACAGCTGCTTTTTTTATGATTTAAATCAACAAAGAATCATATCATAGAGGCCAGCCATTTTAAAGGAATTTCATTGAATATAGTGCTTGTAGAACCGCAGATTCCTCAAAATACAGGAAACATTGCGAGGTTATGTGCAGCAACGGGAACCCCCTTGCATCTGGTGGGAAAGCTCGGATTCAGAACTGATGACAAGTCTCTCAGGCGCGCGGGCCTGGACTACTGGAAATTACTCGATATTTCTTATCATAACAATTTTGAGGATTTTGAGAAGAAACCTCTCCATGGCAATTACTATTTCTTATCGACAAAAGGGGGGAAAAACTATAGTGAAATTTCTTACAGAAAAGGTGATTATCTGATTTTCGGTTCAGAGACTAAAGGATTACCTTCAAACATAATGGAAAGGTTTAAAGGTAGTACGATGAGAATCCCCATGATCAGGGAAGCAAGAAGCCTGAATCTTTCATCTTCGGTAAGTATCGTACTTTACGAAGCGCTCAGACAAAATGCCTTTATTAATTATCAGCCCTGTCTTTAAGTTCTTTTCCGGGCTTAAAAAAAACCGCCTTCTTTTCAGGCACTCTCACTTTTTCGCCGGTCTTTGGATTTCTTCCAATTCTTTCTCTCCTGGAAATAACTTTAAAACTGCCGAGGCCCCTGATTTCAATTTTATCTCCATTATTTAATGCATTAGACATATCCTGAAAGAGAATATTAACGATTAATTCGGCGTCTTTTTTACTTAGCGTGTCGGCAAGTCTCCCGGACAATTTATCAATCAACTGACTCTTTGTCATATCATACCTCCTCTTAATGTTATATATGACATTTATAATGGGGCTAAATACATTAACTGCGGCATCATGAGTTGTTCATATATTTTACTGGTGGAAGAACTGCCCAGGATATACTCGATCAATCCTTTTTTCTTCTCAGAATACACAACTTTCGGCTCACCTTCAATACCAGCCATTTCCGCCACTTCATCGATTGAATCCTGGAGTGTGCCTAACTGATCAACCAATCCGTAATCAAGCGCCTGCTCACCGGAAAAAATCCTCCCGTCAGCAACCTTAATAACATCGGCTTCATCCATTCCACGTCCCTCAACAATAGCCGACACAAATTGTCTGTGCACATTGCCTATAACACTTTGAAGCAGTCCCTTTTCTTCAGTCGTCATTTCTCTCACAGGAGAGCCGATGTCCTTGAATTTACCACTTTTTACCACGTAATTTTTAACACCTACCTTCTCAAAAAGCCCTTCAACATTTGAAAAGTCCATAATTACGCCAATACTGCCTGTTAAGGTGCCGGGGTTAGAAATAATTTTTTCTGTCGCACTGGCTATATAGTAGCCACCTGAGGCAGCAATTGATGAAAGCGAAGCAACTACCTTTTTTTCTTTTCTCAGCTTAATGAGTTCACTGTAGATCTCCTGGGACGGCGCAACACCACCGCCGGGAGAGTTGATACGAATAATGACACCTTTAACTCTATCATTTTTTCTCGCTTTGCTGATCTGGTCGACAACTTCCTTTGATTGGACAATGACCCCTTCAATTTCAATAATTTCGACCCTTTCGCCAAGCGCCAGTGACACAGTGCCTTCACTGGTGACGGATCTAAAAAGATAGATCAGAAAAAAACAAAAAAGAATCAGAAAGAAAACAAAGAAGGCAATTAAAGGATGCTTTTTAAGAATATTCCTCAATCCTCTTCTTTACCATCCCCTTTAAGTTTATCTTTCAGGAGGTCACCAAAAGTGGCATTTTGATCACCCTGGTTTTTTACATATTCTTTAATAGTCTTCTTTTCCTGGCTCATTTCATAAGCCTTGATGGAAAGAGCAATGCGCCTCTCCTGTTTGTTAACACGCACCACTTCGGCATGAACTTCATCACCAATATTGAAAATTTCCTTAGGGTTTCCATCACCTTTGCTCCCAAAGTCACTCTGGCGGATGAGACCTTCAACACCTTCGGCGATTTCCAGAAAGATGCCGAAATCCGTAATACTCGTCACCTTACCTGATACAACGGTGCCTTTCTTGAAATTTTTTCTGGCACTGTCCCATGGATTTTCCTCAAGCTGTTTCACACCGAGAGAAAATTTCTCATTTTCCCTGTCAATTGCAAGAACTACCGCTTCAACATCATCGCCTTCTTTAAAAAGCTCGGAGGGGTCTTTAACCTTTTTGGTCCAGGACAGGTCCGACACGTGAACCATTCCATCAATTCCTTCTTCAAAACCTATAAAGATACCGAAATCGGTCACACTCTTTACCGTGCCCGACACTTTGCTGCCGACAGGGTAATTTGATTCTATAATATCCCAGGGATTGGGCTCAATCTGCTTGAGACCCAGAGAAACTCTCCTGCTCTCCGTATCAATATCGAGGACAACGACTTCAACTTCATCTCCCACCTTAACGATCTGTGAGGGATGTTTGATCTTTTTAGTCCATGACATTTCAGAAACGTGTACCAATCCTTCAAAGCCATCTTCAAGCTGTACAAAAGCGCCATAATCCATCAAGCTGACGACCTTGCCGTTCACCTTGCTGCCAATGGGGTACTTTTCAACAGCAGCCGTCCAGGGATCGGGCATGGTCTGCTTAAGTCCCAGTGTAAGCCTGACCTTTTCCCTGTCAAACTTTAAAACCTTAACATCAACTTCATCACCTACATTTAAAACTTCAGAAGGATGATTGACCCTGCCCCAGGAAATGTCGGTAATATGAAGCAAGCCATCAATTCCACCAACATCGAGAAATGCGCCGTAATTTGTAATATTTTTCACAATACCTTTTACGCTGACACCCTCTTCAATATTTTCAAGCGCTTCCTTTTTCTTGCCTTCTCTCTCTTCTTCGAGAATAACTCTTCTTGAAACGACGATATTGTTTTTTCCCCTGTCTACGCTGAGCACTCTAAAATCAAAAACCTTTCCCACGAGACTGGCCATGTCCCTAACAGGCCTCAAATCTACCTGGGATCCCGGCAAAAAAGCTTTAACACCTTTTATATCGACAAAGTAGCCGCCTTTTATGACATCTGTAATTCTACCCCTGATAGTAGCGCCACTTTTGCTTGCTTCCTCAACATCAATCCATATCTTCATGGCAAGGGCCCGTTGTCTTGAAAGAACCGGCTTGCCTTCCTTATCTTCACGTTTTACAATAAAGACCTGAACTTCATCACCAGGTTTTACTTCCACGTTGCCGTCTTCATCGAGAAATTCGGAAACTTCAATGGTTCCTTCCGACTTATAGCCAATATCAACAACAACATAATCCTGATTAAGGTCTACAATGGTACCTTTAACAACTTCTCCTTCCTTAAGCCCTTTCAGGCTTTCTTCAAAGAGGTCTGCAAAGCTGTCCTCTCCAGACTGCTCTTTTTCTTTTTCATCGGTACCGTTAAATTCGTTATACATTAGAAATTGCTCTCCCAAATTTTTTGTAATCCTCTTTATAACACAGATATTTATATATTACAATTCTTTTTAAAGGCATAATTCTTCTACCTTTTTTCTCACCTCTTCTATTGCCTCCGATGGTGTCGATGCTCCCGCAGTTATTCCGATCATATCAAAATTCCTCACCCATTCTTCCCTGATTTCCAGGGCAGACTCTATATGATGTGTGTTAGGCTGTATTTCAAGGCAAAGCGACGTTAACCTTTTAGTATTTGCACTGTTGTAACCACCGATAACAATCATACAATCGACTTTTTTAGCGAGGTCAACAGATTCCTCCTGCCTCACCTCCGTTGCATCACATATGGTATTGCAAACGTTGATATCTTCCGCCTTTTCCATACAGACATCAACTATTTTATTAAAATTTTCAAGTGATTGTGTTGTCTGTGCAACAATACCGAGTTTTTTTTGTTTTGAGATCTTTTTTACCTCATCAACCGTTCCGGCAACAATGACCTCCCCCCTGACGTAACTGACAATCCCCCGAACTTCAGGATGTTTCCCATCGCCTACTATTAATACAGTATAGCCTTCATTTGAAAGTTTTTCCGCCATTTTTTGAGCTTTTTTGACAAAAGGACAGGTTGCATCAAGAACATTAAGATCCCTGTTCCTCACCTTTTCCATTACATCGGAAGAAACGCCGTGCGACCGGATAATTACCGTTCCCCCGTTGATATCATCGAGCTCTTTCTTTGCCTTTACCCCTTCTTTTTCAAGATTATTAACAACCTGAGGATTATGAATAATAGGACCCAATGTATAAAGGTCTTCCTTATATGCTTTGGATGCATCAAAAGCAATTTTAGTGGCCCTTTCTACACCAAAGCAAAAACCTGCATTTTGAGTAACAATAATTTTTGTCAATGTTAACCTCTGTAACTACTATATTTTACTATTAATAATATGTTCAATCTTTTCTACAACTTCATCCGGTGAAAGGCCCGTTGTATCGATGCAGATAGCATCATCCGCTTTTTTTAGCGGCGCCTGGGCCCTCTCACTATCTGCCTTGTCTCTTCTTGCAAGATCAGCCAGCGTTTCCTCTTCACTGACCTTATTGTCGTGCTTTTCCTTAAGTTCAAGATATCGTCTCTTCCCTCTCACTTCCAGATCGGCATCGATAAAAAATTTAAAATGGGCATCAGGAAAAACAACGGTACCGATATCCCTTCCATCCATTATAATACCATATTCCGCTGCCATTTCTCTTTGCAGAGTTACCATGGCATCTCTTACGGAAGGAACAGCCGATACAATGGAAGTAAGCATGGAAACTTCCGGCTCTCTGATGAGAGTCGTTACGTCCCTCCCGTCGAGAAAGGTATGATTAAGACCCTCAATTCTTTTAAACCTGATTTGGGCATTTCTTGCCAACACACCCAGGGATTCTTCATCTTCAGGACTAATCAAGGACTCTTTCGACTTCAATGCAATGGCCCTGTACATAGCTCCGGTATCGATATATACGAGCCCCAGCTTTTCTGCCAGCATCTTACTGACGGTGCTTTTACCGGCGCCTGAAGGACCATCTACGGCAATGATCAGCTTTAACATTAGCACCTTAAGCCCCCCCCCCTTAAAAACTCAAGTAGATCAAAAAAGCCAGGAAAGGAGACGTTAACACAATCGCTGCCGTTTATCAGGGTTTCACCGGTCGCTATAAGGCCTGCCACAGCCATAGACATGGCAATTCTATGGTCACCGTGACCGGCAACAGAAGCACCCATTACCTGTTCTGAACCATCAATAACAAAACCGTCTTCCAGTTCTTCAATAGAAATACCGAGTTTTTTAAGTTCCAACGTCATGGCAGAGATGCGGTCACACTCTTTTACCCTCAATTCCTTCGCATCGGTCACTTTTGTCCGGCCTTCGGCAAAAGCGGCGGCAACGGCAAGAAGGGGAATTTCGTCAATTGCCCTTGGAATCACATCACCACCCACCTCTACAGCTTTAAGTTTACTGGAAGAAACTATAATATCGGCCACCGGCTCCCCGGCAACGTCTCTTTCCTTTTCATACTTAATGTCCCCACCCATTTCTCTAAGAATATCCACAATTCCTGTTCTTGTCGGATTGATGCCCACGTTTTTTAGTTCAATTTGCGAACCTTCAATAATCAGGGCAGCGACAATAAAAAAAGCGGCGGAAGAAATATCACCGGGAACAGTCACGTCAGCAGAACCTAGTTCAACGCCTCCTTCAATCTCAAATCCATTATTATCAAGCACGGCACACCTTGCTCCCATGGCATGAAGCATTCTTTCCGTATGATCTCTCGACAAGGACGGTTCATAAACCCTTGTTATTCCCCGGGCTCTAAGTCCAGCCAGTATGATTGACGATTTAACCTGGGCGCTTGCAATGGGTGAATGATAGTCAATTCCCTTAAGAGCGGCGCCGTTAATAGCGAGAGGGAGCTTTTCTCCCCCTTCCCTTCCCCAAATGCGCGCGCCCATTTGTGAAAGGGGATCAACGACCCTTTTCATGGGTCTTTTACGCAGATAGTTGTCTCCCGTAATAACGGTAAAAAAATCCTGGCCGGCAAAGAGCCCCGTCAGAAGCCTCGTCGTTGTTCCCGAATTTCCCGCATCGATCACATCCCGGGGCTCCTTAAGACCATTTAAGCCCACACCCTGAACAACAATCTCTTCCTTTGAATAATCAATCTCCACACCTGCGCTTCTCATGGCATTTAAAGTGCTGATGCAATCTTCACCTTCCAGAAAGTTGGTTATTCTCGACTTTCCCCGCCCAATAGCCGAGAGCATGAGGGCTCTGTGAGAAATCGATTTATCACCGGGAACAGCAATAGTCCCCTTAAGAGCCTTTGCGCTCTTTATTAAGCTATCCGTCATATAGAGTCCCTGGCCCTCTTGGAACACTCAAAATTCTCCATCAAGCCCTGATGATCATCACCATTTATCATGGCTTTAATGCTTTCAAGTTCCGTCATATAAGCATCGATCAGTTCGAGAAGGGCCCCTTTGTTCATAAAACAAATATCCCGCCACATTTCGGGACTGCTCGATGCAATACGGGTAAAATCACGAAATCCACCGGCAGAGTATTTTAGAATGCTTTCATCAAAATCCTTAACACCATCTACTGTATTGACAAGCGCATAGGCAACAATATGGGGAAGGTGACTGATAGCGGCAAGAATTTTATCATGGGACTCAACATCCATAACAGCAACCCTGGCGCCTGTCAGTTCCCACATTTTTTTGACGGTCTCAAGGGCGCTTTCATCAGAAAACAGAGAGGGCGTAAGAATACAACGGCTGCCTCTGTAAAGCTCTGCAAAAGCAGCGTCAGCGCCTGACTTTTCCGTGCCGGCAATGGGATGCCCCCCAATAAAAGAAAGACGACTATCAAGTATCATATCTACATCTCTTACAATATCCCCCTTAACACTTCCTACATCGGTAATAATGGCCCCATCCTTCATATATTGCTGACCTCTCTGTACAACACTGGCAATAGAGCCGACAGGTATGGCAACGACAATAACATCGGCATCTGCCAGGCCTTCCTTGAGAGATTGCGTATAGTTATCGATAATTCCGAGTTCCTTTGCCTTTTGCAGATTCTCAAGTCCCCTCCCGATACCGATGACTTCCCCCACTTCACCTTTTTCCTTAAGAATCATTGCGAGTGAACCACCCATTAGTCCTACGCCTATGACGGCAAGTTTGTTAATTAATGGTTTTTCCATATTTCACTCTCTTCTCTCCTTAAATAATGCAATCTTAAAAATCCCTGTCCACAGCTTCTGCAATACGTGATAACCCTTTCATTAAGCGGTCAAACTTCTTCGGTTTCAGCGATTGCCCCCCGTCACAGAGGGCCTCTTCCGGATTGGCATGGGCTTCTATCATCAGTCCATCCGTTCCTGCGGCAATGGCGGCCCTCGCCATGGGTGCAACGAGGTCCCACCTGCCGACGGCATGGCTGGGATCAACAACAATCGGAAGATGACTGAGTTCCCTCAAAACAGGGATGGCGCTGAGATCAAGGGTATTTCTCGTCGCCGTTTCATAGGTCCTGATACCTCTTTCGCAGAGTATGATATTCCTGTTGCCCTGTGAAGCGATATATTCAGCGGACATAAGAAACTCCTTAATGGTTCCGCTAAGGGCTCTTTTGAGAAGTACCGGTTTTTTAGTAGCACCAACCTCCTTTAAAAGCCTGAAGTTCTGCATGTTTCGAGCACCTATCTGGATAATATCGGCATAGTCAATTAGAAGATCCATATCTCTGGGATCCATAATCTCCGTAATAACAGGAAGGCCCGTTTCATCACCGGCATGGCGAAGATATTTGAGTCCCTCTTCACCGAGACCCTGGAAATCATAAGGTGACGTTCTCGGTTTAAAAGCGCCTCCCCTCAAAATTGTCGCTCCCGATTTTTTTACCTCTTTTGCAATCTCAACAAGAATGGTCCGGTTTTCAATTGAACAGGGCCCTGCAATGACCTGAATCTTTTTTCCACCGATTTTTACGCCTTTAACGTCAATAACACTGTTTTCCGGCTGAAACTCCCTGCTTACCAGTTTATAGGGCTTCATTATAGGCATTACCTTTTCTACACCTGGAAATGCCTCTAAGGGTGTTGTTACAAGGGCCGATTCATCGCCTATGGCTCCTATAATTCTCCTTTCCGTCCCCTCGGAAAGATGAACGGAAAGACCGGAATCCTTCACTTTTTTAACAATATGATCGACCTGCTCTTTCGTAGCATCGGGCCTTAAAACGATAATCACTTAAAATGACCTCCCATTTTTATACCTGAATTCTGCAAGCGGGCCGGGGACAGAGGCCGGCAAAGCAGGTGCAGCTAGCTGCATTGAGCATGAAAATCGTAAAGTCAACACAGCCTATGTACCTGAATTGACAGGCGAATCCCGGATTACTTGCAGAATTCAGGTTATATACAATCCCTAAAACCTGTTATAAATTTTTTATTTTCTTCCATGAGACCTACCGTTACCCGTATATGGCTTTCAAGACCGTAACCGCTCATGGATCTGACGATAACGCCTTTCTTAAGGAGTCTTTCACAAAAGACATCGCTATCTTTACCCGTATCTATAAGAAGAAAGTTTGCGTAACTCTCTACATAAGAAACGCCCATATTATGGAGCATTGAAGTAAGATAAGCCATCCCCTCCCCGTTTACCTGGAGACTTCTTTTCAGGTGCTCTTCATCATCAACAGCGGCCTGCGCTGCGGCAAGTGCAATGGAATTAACGTTAAAGGGCTGGCGAACTCTTTCAAGAATGGATATAATTTCCCTGGAAGCAACCCCGTATCCGATTCTAAGCCCCGCAAGACCAAAAGCCTTTGAAAAT
The DNA here is from genome assembly GCA_029860075.1 of Deltaproteobacteria bacterium. NCBI lineage: Bacteria > Pseudomonadati > Myxococcota > Myxococcia > Deltaproteobacteria bacterium. The sequence continues at coordinate 135,866 of JAOUBX010000003.1, forward strand.
GTCCGCAGCACTATTACGTTTTGCCTCTCTTTAACATATCCCAGTGATTCCCCATAATCAGGGAAAGTCTCTGCATATTCACAGTAGGCCTCATCCATGACGATTAAAATATTTTCCGGTACGGAATTAATGAATGATTCCAGTTCATTCCTGTCGACAATAGTTCCCGTCGGATTATTGGGATTGGCGATAAAAACAACCCTCGTTTTTTCAGTCACTTTTGCCGCCATCCCTTTCAAATCATGCACATAGCCTGTAAGTGGAACAGGAACAGGCTGCGCTCCCGTGGCCCTGGTAATTGACTGATAAACAATAAATGCAGGATCCCCCATAATAGCTTCATCACCTTTTCTAATAAAAGCCCTGCAAATGAGTTCAATGATTTCGTTGGAACCATTACCGAGAATAATGTTTTCAGAATTTACATCATGTTTTTCTGATAGCCTTTTCTTCAGGTAATAACCGCCACCATCGGGATAGATATGAATACTCTTTAATACCTTTTTAGCGGCTTCAAGCGCTTTAGGTGAAGGGCCTAAGGGGCATTCGTTTGAGGCGAGTTTAACAGAACCGCTTATTCCATATTCTCTCTCTACTTCATCAACAGGTTTGCCCGGAGGATAAGGAACAAGGTCCTTTATGTATTGCGGAACATGGGAAAGAAGGTGCATCAGGGCATCCTCATTTTAGGGTAAGATCCCAACACCTTAAGCTGGCGGCACTTTGATTTTAACTCGGAAAGGGATTTATCAACCTCTTCTTCCTCAATATGACCATCCATATCGAGGAAGAATATGTATTCCCAGGCCTTTTTCTTTAAAGGCCTCGACTCAATTTTAGTGAGGTTTACACCATAACGTGAAAAGGGCTCGAGCATCTTGTAAAGAATTCCCGGTTCGTCTTTAACAGAAAGAAGAATGGATGTTTTATCAAATCCGCTTCTTTTTGATTCCACATTGCCGATCACCAGAAAACGTGTCACATTATTAAGGTTATCTTCTATTCTTGCTTCGACAACTCTCAGATCGTAAACGTTTGCCGCATTTTTGCTGGCTATCGCCGCAATGGAAGGATCTTCAACAGCCATTTCGGCTGCAAGGGCAGTACTGGCCACATCGAGAACAGGAATAGACGGCGCATTACCGGCGAGCCACTTCCTGCATTGAGCAATAGGCTGGGGATGAGAATAGATCTTCTTGATGTCTTCAATCTTGCCTGATTGATTAATAAGACAGTGAGATACAGGGAGAAAAATTTCACCACATATTTTGGAATTAAACTCGGTAAACCTGTCGAGCGTATGCGTGACCATCCCTTCATTGGAATTTTCAACGGGAATGACACCGAAGTCTACCCTCCCCTTCTCTACTTCATCAAAAACATCGCTGATATTTTTCTGGGAAATAAACTTTGCCGAACTGCCGAAGTACAGGAGGCAGGCAGAATGTGTAAAGGTTGCGCTGGGACCGAGATATCCCACCTTAAGCGGTTCTTCAAGAGACAGGGAAGCAGACATGATCTCCCTGTAAATAATCTTTAAAGCCTGGTTTGGAAAGGGGCCTTTATTGGATTCGAGAATTTTTTCGATAACCTCCCTTTCCCTGCTGGGCACGTAAAACTCCTTCCCCTGGGCCTTTTTTATCCTGCCCACTTCCTGAGCCTGCCCGGCCCTTTCATTGAGAAGTTCTACTATGTCAACATCAATCTCATCTATCCTGTCTCTTAATTTCTTGAGGTCACTATCGGACAAAGATCTTCCTCCATGATTTATCGAATTTTGTGTAAGTGACTAATTGTATGAGAATAAAAGGAAATTGTAAACCATTTTGTTCTCTTCAGCTTTTCTTTATACTATTGTAAAATCGATCTTTTTTGAACCCTTTTAATGAAAATATTATCGATAGAAGCATGGAAAATATAGATGATAAAAATCAGCAGATAATTGAAAACTTCAAGGTCATATGTCTTTGCAAAAGTATTAAAAAGGGGACCATTATAAAGGCTGTCCAGTCAGGATGCACAACTCTCGAAATGGTAAATGCCAAACTCGGCAGCGGAAGTGGTGATTGTCAGGGAGAAAGATGCCAGGACAAGATCAGGGAGATTGTTGAAAAGATAGTCGGCAAATAATACAGACTAAGTAAGACAGTCTGAATATAAAAAAAGCCTCCCCTTATATTGCAAAGGGGAGGCGGAGAGTTGATCAAGAGTATACCTTTCTGCAGCTCATTTAAATCCAATTAATATTGGAAGAAACATCCAGATACCTTACCTGCACTGATATTTCCAGCAGGTTCTTTTCATCAGTGATAATACTTATTTCTTCCATATTATTGGTCAATCATTTTACCCTGAATTGTCGCTATATCTCCAAACATGGCCAGAGTCGCCTCAATCTGGGCCATACGAAGCTTCATCATTTCCATCTCACCAAGTCTTTCTTCCATAGCAACATTTTTAGCCTTAAGTGAAGCGTTCTCCGCCTTCAGTGCCTTGATCGCTTCGACAATTGCAGGCATGAGGCGTGCGTAATCGACGGCCTTGTACCCGTCTTTCCCTGTATATACCAGTTCAGGATAAACTGCTTCCACT